>JAICUV010000030.1 GCA_025935655.1 Chloroflexota bacterium
CCATGACCGTGCGAGGAACCGAGCCCGTCGTCGGCGTCGAGCGGCCGTACCTGCTCCGGCGGATGGTGCTCGCGCTGTGCGGCGCGTGCCTGGGGGACCACCCCGACCTCGAGCTCGAGTACGAGCGGGACGTCCTCCAGGGCGTGCTGGTGGAGCAGGACGGCTCGATCTGGCTGCGCCGGCGCTGCCGCCGCGGGCACGGCGAGGTCGTCAGCCTGTACGAGGAGGACGCCCAGCTCTGGGAGCAGCTCCAGGCCTGGCGGGCGCCCACGCGGTGGCTGGCGACGGACACCGCCGACGGGCCGCCCCTCCCGATGGGCTACGCGGACGGGCTGGGCCCGCTCCAGGAGCAGCACACCTGCATCCTCGTGATCGACGTCACCGAGGACTGCAACCTCGCCTGCCCGCCGTGCTTCGCGGGGAGCCGGCCCGGACGTGACCGCTACGCGCCGGTGGCGTCGGTGCTCGCGTCGGCGGACGCGGCCATCGAGCGGGAGGGAGGCGCCCTCGACCTCGTGATGCTGAGCGGTGGCGAGCCGACGCTGCATCCCCGGCTCGGGGACGTGCTCGACGGGCTGCTGGCGCGGCCGGTCAGGCGGATCGTCGTGAACACCAACGGCGTGCAACTTGCACGCGACGACGCGCTGCTCGAGCGGCTGGTGGCCGCCCGGCCCCGGGTCGAGCTCTACCTCCAGTGGGACGGGCCGTCGCGGGTGGCGACCCGACGCCTGCGCGGCGCGGACCTGGTCGACATCCGGCGTCGGGCGCTGGAGCGCGCGACCGCGGCGCGCCTGTTCGTGACGCTCGCGTGCACGGTGGGCGCGGGCGTCAACGATGCCGACCTCGGAGACGTGCTGCGCACGACGCTCGACACACCCTACGTGGGAGGCGTCGTGTTCCAGCCGCTGTTCGGGGTGGGCGTCGTCGATCCCCTCGTGCGGACGACGCCCACGGGCGTGATCCGCCGCCTGGCACGGCAGGCACCGGAGGCGGTCAAGGCGGACGACTTCGTGGCCCTGCCGTGCAGCCATCCCGACTGCACCGCGCTCACCTACCTCGTGCGCGAGGACGGCGGGTCCTGGCGCTCGCTGCCCGACCTGCTGGGCAGGGACCGGATGCGCGAGCACCTCGGGCTGGCGAGCAACCGCCTGCTGCCGGACGACGCCATGTGGATGGACCTCAGCGCCCTGCTGAGCGGGTCGATGACCGCCTCGCGCACCGAGCTGGTCGAGCACCTCGTCGGCCTCGCGGGAGGCTGCCGGCTCGACGTCGGCGGGTTCGTGCGCACGCTCGCCCACTCCGTGCTGGGCGGACGCGACGGGATCGAGGAGGCCGCGCTGCGCGTGAAGCGGATCAGCGTCAAGGGGTTCATGGACGCGTGGACGCTGAACGTCGAGCGCCTCCGCCAGTGCTGCGTCCACGCCGGCACGATCGAGCCCGACGGGATGTCGGTGCGGATCCCGTTCTGCGCCCGGAACACCCTGCCGGGCCTCTACGCCCGGGCGAACCGCGGCATGGAGCCGGCCGCGACGCCGGGCCGCTGACGCGAAACGACCGGGCCGCGGTGGCCGCGGCCCGGTCGTCTGGTCCGTGTCTCGGGTCAGTTGCCCCGCATCGAGCGGAAGCAGTCCGAGCAGTAGACCGGCTTGCCGTTGGTCGGGCGGAAGGGGACGCGCGCGTCCTTGCCGCAGTTCGAGCATGTCGCGTCGAACATCTCGCGCGGTGCGCTGCTGCGCTGGCCGTAGCCACCGCCGCCACCGCTGTACCCGCCGGCGGAGTAGCCGCCACCACCGCCGTACCCGGAGTCATAGGCGCCGCCGCTCGAGTACGAGCCGCCGCCGTAGCCGCCGCTGTCGCCCGCGCGCGCTGCCTTGCGGCTGGCGCGGCACGAGGGGCACCGGCGGGGCTCCGAGAATCCCTTCTCGGCGTAGAAGGCCTGTTCGCGCTCCGTGAAGGCGAATTCCATCCCGCAGTCGGAACAGGTCAGGGTCTTGTCGGCCACGTGCCGATCTCCTCCGCTTGTCGCCGCCTCTTGCCCGGGTCCTTCGAGTTGCGTGTGCTGTCCGGAGGAGACCAAGTGTCGAACGTGCGATCGAGTGTGAGCACGTGCGCGGAGGCCGCGCACGGGCGCAGTCTACGCACAAACCGCAACCGTGGCGATACCCAATTTCGCACGCCCCGGGTGACCTTTGGCCGTGGTCGCGCGGCACCGCGCGACGGCATGAGACCGGACCCGATCGGAGGGCCATGCCGTCGCCGCGGCGGCCGTCTCAGGCCGGGACGCCGTACTCCCGGCGGGCCGTCCGGAGGTAGTCCTCGACCTCCCGTGCCTGCCGGTCCCGGTCCCAGCCCAGGACGTGCCCGGCGATCTGCGCGACCCGCGGGGCGATGGCCGCCCCCCGGTCGGGCAGCGTATGGGCGAGGCGCATCCGGCGGGCGAGCAGGTCGTCCAGCGACAGCGCGAGCTCGCGCTCCACGCCCCAGGCGATCTCCGCCTCGAGGAACGGCGCGCCGTCCACGAGACGGCGGATGAGGTCGTGCTCCGCACCGTAGCCGAGGACCGCCTCCGCCTCGGTGCCGTAGCGGTCCACGAGGCTGGCCGCGACCTCCCGCCCGAGCCCGTGCTCGCCCGTCGCCAGCCTGCCCGCGAGCGCGTCGAGCTGCTCGCGCCGAGCGGCGCCGTGGATCGGGAGCTGGCGGGTCCGGGTCGGTCGCGTCGCAGCCTCCGGGCCCAGGACGGCGTCCACCGCGTCGCGGGCCATGACCCGGTAGGTCGTGTACTTGCCGCCGCTGACGCGCACGAGGCCCGGCGCCTCCACGCTGACGCGGTGCTCGCGGCTGATCTTCACGGACGAGGTCGCGACCGACGGCGCGACGAGCGGGCGCAGGCCCGCGTACGTCCCCACCAGGTCGTCCCGGGTCAGCCCGAGGTCGAGCGCCCCGTTGACGGTCCCCAGGATGTGGTCCACGTCCTCGCTCGTGGCGGCGACGCGGTCCACCGGGCCGTGGTGGGGCGTGTCGGTCGTGCCCACGATCCAGTGCCGCGGCCAGGGGACGAGGAACGCGACCCGGCCCGGGATCCGGAGCGTCATGCCGCCGGCGGCCGGGATCCGGTCCCGGGGGATCACGAGGTGCGCGCCGCGAGCCGGGAGCACGGAGAAGCTGCCGGCGCCGAAGGGCCGGTCCGGGAGCGCGCTCCAGACGCCCGTCGCGTCGAGCACCGTCGTCGCCCGGACGTCGAAGGCCTCGCCGGTCAGCCCGTCCGTGACCCGGGCGCCGGCGATGGGGTCGCTTCCGCGGCTGCCGCTTCGGATCGGACCCGTCGCGCGCACCCGGGTGACCGCGAGCGCGTGGTCGCCGAAGCGCGCCTGCGCCGTGCGCACGACCGCGAGCGCGAACCGGGCGTCGTCCTCCATCGCGTCGTGGTACAGCAGCGAGCCGCGGAGGTTGGTGCGCACGAGGTTCGGCGCGTAGTCGAGCGTCTGCTCGAGCCCCAGGTGGCGGTGGCCGCCTCCGCTCCGCCGGCTGCCGAGCAGGTCGTACAGCGTCAGGCCCGCCTCGTAGAAGGCGCGTGTCACGGCCGGCGGCCCGTACAGCGGGAACAGGAACGACTCGAGGCGGACGAGGTGCGGGGCGAGGCGGACGAGGCGTGCGCGCTCCGCGAGCGCCTCGCGCACGAGGCCCACCTCCAGCTGCTGGAGATAGCGCAGGCCGCCGTGGATGAGCCGCGAGCTGCGCGACGAGGTGCCGGCGGCGATGTCGTCCTGCTCGACGAGCGCGACACGCATCCCCCGGCTCGCGGCATCGAGGAGGGCGCCGGCCCCGACGATCCCGCCGCCGACGACCAGGAGGTCCCAGGGCTCGTCCGCCAGGCGCTGGAGGTCCGCGCCACGCCGCGCGAGGGGCGGCCGGGTGTCGTGAGGGCCGGGCGGGAAGGTCATCGCCGGTCCGGATCGCCAGGCGTCATCGCCAGGCGCCATCGCTATGCGTCCGGGCCCGCGCCCGGGCCGGGGCCCTGCGAGCGGAGGATCCGCCACAGCACGAGCGCGGTGCCGCCGATGAGGACCACGATGAGCAACGGGGTGTGGAACACGACGCCCTGCCCCTCGCGCGGCAGGAGCGCGGTGACCGCGGCGGCCACGAGCACGGTGATGACGACCGCGGCGGCCACGAGCAGGACCTCGCGCAGGCCGACCTGCCGCGCCTCAGCCACGGTCCACCTCCGGGGGGATGCCGATGGGCGCCACGAGGATCCGCCCGGCCAGCGCCTTGCCGACGCGCGCTCGGAGTCCGGTCTTCGGGCGGTGGAAGGTGACCGTGAGGTCCGCGCGCACCACCGGGTCGGACGCGTCGCCGCTGGTGAGGTCCACGGCGGTCGGGGTGTCCACGGCGAGGACCGGGACCCCGGCGTCGCGGGCCCGGCGGATGACCTGCACGGCCTCGCGGATGGGATCCCGGAGCTGGCCGCGCACGCCGGTGCCCAGCAGCGCGTCGACGACGATGCCCGCCTTGTCGATCCCCTGCCCCAGGATCGCGAGGTCGCGGGCGACGGGCGCGTGGATCATCTACACCTGGGCGAGGCCCTCGAGGCGCTTCCAGTTGCGTGCCGCGTCCTGGGTGCGGGGCCGCTCCTCGGCCGCGACGAGGACCGCGATCGACGCGATCCCCCACTCGTCGAGCTTGCGCGCGGCGACGAACCCGTCGCCGCCGTTGTTGCCCGGCCCGGCGAGGATCAGGACCGGCCGGTCGAGCCGGTCGTTGTGGGCGAGGAGCGCCCGGGCGGCCGCCGCGACCGCCGTGCCCGCGTGCTCCATGAGGGTCGCCCCGTGCATCCCCATGCCCTGGGCGTTGCGGTCGAGGCCGGTCATCGCCTCCGCGGAGATGGCGCCGCGCGCCGCCGCGTCCGCCCAGCGCAGGGCCAGCTCGTCGAGGCTGGCGGTCGCCAGCGTCGGGTCATCGGCGGGCAGGGGGACGGATCGGGTCGGCACGTCGCGAAGGGTATCGCGAGCCGGGCGGCGCCGGTTCCCGCGCGGGCGGCGCCGGTTCGTTGACCGGCGGTCGGGTCCATCGCCCGGCGGCCCGGTTCCCGGCAGGCCCCGTTTCCACCAGCCAGTACCCGCGCGGGTGCAATCCGACGATTCAGGCCCGTCTTGCCCGCCTGGGTGGTATCGCGGCCCGGATGGGGCCGAATGCGGTCGAATCCGGTCCGTTGCACCCGCCTGGGTACTCCACGGTGGATACCGGCGTCGATCGCCCGATGACCCTCAGCGAGGGAGGCGCGCCTCGACCCCGGTCGGCGTCTCCCGGATCTCGAGCAGACCGTCACGGGACAGCGCGACGACCGCCGCACGCACGGCGCCCGGGCCATGCTCGCCGATTCCGTCCACGAACGGGACCCAGCCGGTCGCATCGCGTGCGCGCTGCACGATGCGGCCGCGCAGCCAGCGGTTCGTGGACTCGAACGCGGGCTCGGGCCGACGGGGGCGAGCCGCCGGACGGTCGATCGGGCCCGACGTCGGGCGCACGCCCGCCGCGTAGGCGCACCAGGCGATCGCCGGGCAGTCGGCGCAGTTCGGCCGACGCGGCCGGCAGACCCGCTGCCCGACGTCCATCAGCGCGTGGGTCCACGCCCCCGCCCGGTCCACGGGCACGGATGCGTCGGCCAGCGCCTGGATCGCGGCGGGGGTGAACGCCTCGGGGCCGCCGGCGGCCATCCGTCCGAGCACCCGCTTCACGTTCACGTCGACGGCCCCGACGGGCTGTCCGAACGCGATCGCCGCGACCGCCCGGGCCGTGTACGGGCCGACGCCCGGCAGCGCCTCGAGCTCGGCGACCGAAGACGGCACCCGGCCGCCGTGCTCCGCGACGATGACCTTCGCGGCCCGGTGGAGGTGCACCGCACGCCGGTTGTAGCCGAGCCCCGCCCAGGCCCGGAGCACGTCCGCCACGGGCGCCGCGGCGAGCGCCTCGACGGACGGGAAGCGATCCATCCACCCGGTCCACGCCTCGGCGGCCCGGAGGGCCTGCGTCTGCTGCGCCATGAGCTCGCTCACGAGCACCGCGTACGGGTCGCTGGTGGCGCGGAACGCGAGCTCGCGGCCGGTCGCGTCGTACCAGGCGAGGACCGCGTCCCGCAGCGCGGGCGGAACGGGCGCGGGCGCGTCGGCGGCAGGGTCCACGCCCCTACGATAGGGCGCATGCGGTTCGGCGCGGCGTACTGGGTGCAGCGGACGGGGTGGCCCGATCTCCGCCGGTCGGTCCTCCACGCGGAGGCCTGCGGGTTCGACGACCTGTGGATCGACGACCACCTGCTCTCGGACGAGGGCGCGTGGCAGGACCCGAAGCTCGAGGGGTGGTCGACCCTCGCGGCGATCGCCGCCCTCACGACGCGCCCGCGCCTCGGGCTCATGGTGGCCGCGAACACGTTCCGCAACCCGGGGCTCACGGCGAAGCTCGCGACGACGCTCGACCACCTGAGCGACGGACGCGCGATCCTCGGCATCGGCGCGGGCTGGTTCGCCCGCGAGCACGAGGCGTTCGGGCTCGACTTCGGCACCGGCTTCGGCGAGCGGCTCGATCGCCTGGCGGAGGCCGTGCCCCTGGTCCGCCGCCTGCTGGACGGCGAGCGGGTGACCCACGACGGCCGGTTCTACCGCTTCGAGGACGCGATCTGTGCGCCCCGGCCGATCCAGCCGCACCTCCCGATCCTCATCGGCGGCTCCGGCCCCACCAAGACGTTGCCGCTCATCGCGCGCTCCGGCGACCTGTGGAACGCGTACGGCCGGCCCGACGAGCTGGCGGCCTCCGACGCGATCCTGCGCGCGGCCTGCGACGCGGTCGGGCGGGACCAGCGCGAGATCGAGCGCACCTTCAACGCCAACGTCGTGATCCGGGCGACGCGCGAGGAGGCCGAGCGTGCCTGGCGCCGCTGGGTCGACGCACATCTCCCGCAGGCGGGCGAGGACCGGCTCAGCGCCTTCGGGACGGTGGCGGACGTCGCCGAGGCGCTGGACGCCTACCGAGCGGTCGGGTTCGAGCACCCGGTGCTGATCTTCCGGACGCCCTTCGACCACGAGACCATGGACCGCCTGCCGGAGCTCCGGGCCGCGCTCGGGAGCTGAGCCGCGGTCGCGTCAGCGGACGACCGCCCGGACAACCGCGTAGCCCATCGTGGAGTCCACTCGGCCCACGGGGTCGAAGCCGTGGGCGCGCAGGAACGCGTCGAGCTCGCGGCCGGCCCAGGTCGCGCCGAGCCCGTCGGATTCCGCGGTCTTGCTCTCCTGGAAGCAGTAGAGGAGGTCCGAGCCGTAGACGATGATCGCCGTGGGGTCGGCGGCGTCGATCGCAGGGTTGCCCGACAGCGACGCCTCCGCGATGAGGAGCGACCCGCCCGGCCGCAGCGCGGCGCGGACGGCGTCGATCAGCCTCCCCGGCGACGTCACGTGGTGGAGCGCGTCCAGGATGAGCACGAGATCGAACGTCGACCGGCCGAGCTCCGCGCCATCGCGTGCCTCGAACCGGACGTTGGCCAGGCCGTTCGTCGCCGCGGCAGCCGTGGCGAGCGCCACCTGCCGCTGGTCGAGCTCGAAGCCCGTGAACCGTGACGCGGGATAGGCGGCGCCGAGGAGGCGCAGGGCGGTGCCCCCACCGGGGCCGATCTCCGCCACGTCGATCCCGTCGCGCAGGGCCGACTCGAGGACCGGATGGCCGGCGATCCACTCGCCGACGAGGAGCGCCTCGTACATCGGTGCGTTCACGAGCTCGGGGAGCGGTCCGAAGGCGGCCTGGAGCTCGTCCGACGAGATCCCGCCGCCATCGCGCATCGCCCGCTCCACCCTGGGCAGCAGCCCGCCGAGCGGGCCGAGCAGCTCGACGACGGGCCCGACGCCGATCGGCGCGCCGCCGCGGAGCAGCCCGAGGACGTCCTCCACCGGCACGTAGGTGCCGGCGTCGAGCGTCGCGTAGCCGGCCGCCACCATCGCGTCGGCCCAGCGGGCAGCGTTCGCGGGATCGGTCGACGACCTCGTCGCCAGGTCGTCGGCGGTGCCGGGCGCATCGAGCAGCGCCTGCGTGAGTCCCGTCCGCAGGCCCAGGGCCAGCGTGGTCGCCGCATACCAGCGTGCGACGTCCGAGAACAGGTTGGGCTGGTCGGCCATGCACGCACCTCGAGTCGCGGATCCATCCCCGTCGGTGACCGGGAGCATAGGTTCGATGCCGGGCGGCCGTGTGCGCCCCGGCGGTCAGCCGACCGCGATCGCGCCCGGCTGCTCGACCGTCTGGCCGTCCCGGCCCCCGAGGCGGGCAAGCACGCGCTTCGCCGCCGCGTCGGCGCCCGAGATGCAGTCGGGCAGCCCCACCCCCCGGTAGGACGATCCCGCGAGGACCACCGCGGGCCACGCGGTTGTCGCCTCGTCGATGGCGGCGACGCGCGCCAGGTGCCCGACGGTGTAGCGCGGCATCGAGCCCGCCCACCGCGCGACGCGGACGAGCAGCGGCTCCCCGCTGATCCCGAGCGTCCGCTCCGCGTCGGCGCGGGCCGCCGCTGCGAGCTCCTCGTCGGGGAGCGACGTCCAGGCGCCCTCGTCGCGGACGAACATCCGGAGCAGGACCGTGTCATCGGGCGCGCGGCCGGACCACTTCTCGGAGGTCCAGGTGCAGGCGGAGATCGCGCCGCCCTCCGCGGCCGGGACGAGGTAGCCGTGCCCCACCAGCGGGTGCGCGACGCGCTCGCGCGGGTAGGCCAGCGTCACCAGGATCGACGTCCCATGCGGGATCCCGCGGAGCGCGCTCGATGCGCCCGGGACCTCGTCGGCGAGCAGCGTCGCGGCGACCGGTGCCGGGGCGGCGATCAGGACGGCGTCGAAGCGGTCGAGGCTGCCGTCCGTGAAGCGGGCGGCGACACCGGTCCCGGCGCGCACGAGCGTGCGCACCCCGAGCCCCGTCCGGACGTCGACGCCGCGCTCCCCCAGCGAGGCCTCGAGCGCGCCGATCAGCGTGTCCATCCCCGGCGCCAGCGACACGAACGCGCCGAGGCCCTTCGCCCCGGCGGGACGCGCCGCGATCGCCGCTCGCATCCTGCGCCCGTCGGCGAGCCCGGCGAACAGCAGGCTCCGGTGCTCGCGCTCGGCCGTGCGCAGCGTGGGCACGACCGCGTCCAGGCTCAGCTCGTCGACCGGCGTCCCGTAGACGCCGCCCACGAGCGGCCCCGCGAGCCGCTCCACCAGCGGCGATCCGAGCCGCTCCCGCAGGAACGTGCCCACGGCGACGTCGTCCGGCCGGAGGATCCGCGGCCACACGACGTCCTTCGCCATCCGGAGCTTCTCCGGCAGCGAGAACAGGCGCGTCCGCGCGAACGGCATGGCGCGCGTCGGGAGCACCAGGCCGAGGCCCTCCGGCATCGGGACCAGCCGGCCCCGGTGGCGGATGAACACTGCGCGGGGATCCCTCGTGCCCACGAGCTGGTCGGCCAGGCCCAGCTCGCGCGCCAGGAGGACAGCGGCGGGTCGCGTGGCGAGGAACGAGTCCGGGCCGCGCTCGATCACGAGGCCGTCGACCCGCTCCGTGGCGACCTTACCGCCGAGCCGCGGCGCCGCCTCGACGAGCGTGACCGGGACGCCGTCGCCCGCGAGGGCACGCGCGGCCGCGAGACCGCTGATGCCGCCACCGACGACGAGGACGCCCATGACCGGAGGGGGCCGCTACGCGCTGGCCGCGACGGGCATGCCGTACGCGGGCACGTCGCCGGACGGGACGTACGGGCAGAGCGGATCCGCCTCGAGCGGATCGCCCGTCCACGCGTAGGCGCGCGCCCGGGAGCCACCGCACACGCGGTTGTACTCGCAGGCGCCACAGCGGCCCTTGAACGCCTCCGGCGTCCGGAGGTCGCGCATGACGGGGTGGTCCCGGTAGACGTCGACGATGGAGTGGGTGCGGACGTTGCCCAGCGGGATCGGCAGGAAGCCCGACGGGTTGATCGTCCCGTCGTGGTTGATGAACACGATCCCGTTGCCGTCGCGGATCCCGAACCCGCGGCCGACGGACGTGGCCAGGATCTCGTCCTCGGTCCTGCCGTCGGCGAGCCAGCTGCGGATCGCGAGCCGCCGGTAGTGCGTCGCCTCCGTCGTCTTGACCTGGAACGGGGCGGTCTTCGCGAGCTCGAACAGCCAGGCGTGGAGCTTCTCGCTCTGGCCGGGCGTGACCTCCCGCAGGCCGGCGCCGCGGCCGGTGGTGATCAGCATGAACAGGCTCCAGCGCATGATGTCCATGCCCTTGAGCAGCTCGTAGACGGCCGGCAGATCCTCCAGCGTCTCGTCCGTCACCAGCGTGTTCACCTGGATCGGCAGGCCGGCCGCCCGGGCCCACCTCGCGGCCTGGAGCGTCTTGTCGAACGTGCCCGGCACCATCCGGAAGCCGTCGTGGCGCGCGGCGTCCGACCCGTCGAGGCTGAGGCTGATGTTCTGGATGCCCGCTTCGCGAAGGCGCTCCATGACCGGCTGGGTGAGCAGCGGCGTGGCAGCTGGCGCGAGCGAGGCGCCGATCCCGCGAGCGGTCGCGGCCCGCACGAGGTCCTCGAGGTCGGGCCGGTTCAGCGGGTCGCCGCCCGTGAACACCACGTGCGGGTACGGACGCCCGAACCTCGTGATCTCGTCGAGCAACGCGTAGCCCTCGTCCGTCGTCAGCTCGAGCGGGTTGCGCTCCGCCTGCGCGGTGGCCCGGCAGTGACGGCAGGCGAGCCCGCAGGCGAGCGTCGTCTCCCAGTAGACGAGCATCGGCGCGCGGTCGTAGACGAAGCCCTCGGCGCGGACGGCGCCGACGCCGGTGATGCCCCCCGGATGGCCGCCGGGTTGGCCGCCCGGGTGCCCTCCGGGATGGCCGGCGGGCCGCGGCGCGGGGACGGGGTCGATCGATGCGGACATGGGGTGGCTCCTCTGGTCGGCCTAGGCGACCGGGACGGGTGCGAGCGCCGTCGTCGCGACGTCAGCGAGGCCGGCGATGAAGACGGGGTCGGTGTTCATCGAGCGAGCGCGCTCCAGGCGGATCCCCGCCTCGCGGGCCACGCCCTGCGCCTCGATGTCGATGTCGTAGAGGACCTCCAGGTGGTCCGCGGTGAAGCCGACGGGACGGACGACGAGCTCGCGCACGCCCTCGGCACCGAGGCGGCGCAACTCGGCGAGGATGTCCGGACCCAGCCACTCCTCGCCGGTCCGGCCGGCGCTCTGGAAGCTGAACGTGTACCGCTCCAGCCCGAGCGCCTCGGCGACCAGGAATGCCGTCGCGGCGAGCTCGTCCGGGTACGGGTCGCCGTCGGCGACGACGCGGGCGGGCAGGCTGTGGGCGGTGAACATGACGAGCGGCGCGGACGGGTCCTCGAACCGGGCGAGCGCCTCGCGGGTGGTGTCTGCGAGCGCCTCGATGAACCGGGGCTGGTCGTGCCACGAGGCCACGTACTCCACGCGCGGCGGCGTGCCGCCCGCCGTCGCGATCTCCGCAAGCGCGGCATCGACGGCCCGGCGGTACCCGGCCGCGTTGGACGACGCCTGGGGCGCCATGGCGATGGCGGCGAGCCGCTCCACCCCGTCGGCGGCCATGCGCTTGACGACGTCCCCGATCCGTGGCGCGATGTGGCGCATTCCCGCGTACACGGGCACCGGGGTCATGCGTGCCGCGAGCTCCGCCTGGAGCGCCGCGCGCTGTGCCTCGACGACCTGCGACAGCGGCGACCCGCCGCCGATCGCCGCGTAGCGCGCCGTCAGCTCCGCGAGCAGGTGGGGCGGCGGCGGCGAGCCGCGCCGGATGTCCGTGTAGTACGCCTCGACCTGGTCGAGCCGGTCGGGCGAGCCGTAGGCCATGAGGAGGACGGCATCGCGGGTCATCGTGACGCTCCGTGGTCGTGGACCAGGTCGACGAGCCGCGCGAGCTGGTCCGGGTCCGTGGACGGAAGCACGCCGTGCCCCAGGTTGAAGATGTGGCCGGGCCGGCGGTCGTTCTGCTCGAGCACCCAGCGGGCGCCCTCCTCCACCCCGGACCAGGGGCCCAGCAGCAGCACCGGATCGAGGTTGCCCTGCACCGCGCGGTCGCCGACGATCCGCCGGCCCTCGGACAGCGCGATCCGCCAGTCGAGCCCGATGACGTCGCCCCCGGCGGCGGCCTGGAGCGAGAGCAGGCCCGCGGTCCCCACGCCGAAGTGCGTGCGCGGGACGCCCAGCCCGGCGAGCCCGTCGAACAGGCGGGTCATCCAGGGCATCAGCCGGCGCTCGTAGTCGAGCGGGCTGAGGCCGCCCACCCACGAGTCGAACAGCTGCACGGCCTCCGCGCCCGCCGCGACCTGCGCCCGCAGGTAGCGGAGCGTCGCCTCGACGAGGATGTCGAGCAGGCCCGCCCAGACGTCGGGCTGCGCGTGCATGAGCCGCTTGGTGTTGACGAAGTCGCGTGACGGGCCGCCCTCGACCAGGTAGCAGGCGAGCGTGAACGGCGCGCCCGCGAACCCGATGAGCGGGACCGCGGACTCGCGGCGGACGATCCGGATCGCGTCGAGCAGCGGGGCGACGGCGGCCTCGGGCTCGAACGGGCGGAAGCGGTCGAGGTCGGCCGCCGTGCGGATCGGGCGCTCGATGACCGGGCCCACGCCCTCCTTGATGTCGAACTCGATGCCGAGGCCGGCGAGCGGCGTCGTGATGTCTGCGAACAGGATCGCGGCGTCCACGCCCAGCCGGCGGACCGGCTGGAGCGTGACCTCGGCACACAGGGCCGCGTCACGCGTGATCTCGAGCAGCGTCGCGGTCTCCCGGACCTTGCGGTACTCGGGGAGCGCGCGCCCCGCCTGGCGCATGAACCACACGGGCGTGGCGTCCACCGGCAGCCCTCGCGCGGCCCGCAGGAAGCGCGCGTCCGGACGCGGGGCAGGCGCGGCGTCGGGGGCCGGGGCCGGCATCGCCGCGCTCATGCCGCGAACGCCGTGCGCGCGGCCGCGACCGTCTCGCTGACCTCGGGCTCGCCGTGGGCCGCGCCGATGAACCACGCCTCGAACTGCGAGGGCGCCAGCAGGATGCCCTGGTCGAGCATCGAGCCGAAGAAGCGGGCGTAGGCGTCCCGGTCCGCGGACAGCGCCTGCGCGCCGTCGCGCGGGGCCTCGGCACGGAAGAACACGGTCAGCAGCGAGCCCACCCGGTTGATCGAGACGTCGCGCCGGCCGGCCTCGGCCGCGGCCTCGCGGAGGCCGGCCTCGAGGGCGGCCCCCGTCGTCTCGAGCTGCGCATAGACCTCGGGCGTCAGCAGGTCGAGCGTGGCGACGCCGGCCGCCATCGTCAGCGGATGTCCCGAGAGCGTGCCCGCCTGGTAGACGGGCCCCTCGGGCGCGACCCGGTGCATCAGGTCCGCGCGCCCACCGTACGCACCGACGGGCATCCCGCCGCCGATGATCTTGCCCAGCGTCGTGAGGTCGGGGCGCACACCGTAGCGCTCCTGTGCGCCGCCCTTCGCGAGCCGGAAGCCGGTGATGACCTCGTCGAAGATCAGCAGCGCGCCGTTGATGGCCGTGAGCTCGCGCAGGGTGTCCAGGAAGCCGGGTGCGGGCGGGACCACGCCGACGTTCGCCGCGACGGGCTCGACGATGATCGCGGCGATCCGGTCAGGGTGTGCCTCGAACGCCCGCGCGACGGCGACCGGGTCGTTGTAGGGCAGGACCACCGTGTCCCGCGCAGCCGCCGCCGTCACGCCGGCCGACCCGGGCATCGCGAGGGTCGCGAGCCCCGATCCGGCCTCCACGAGGAGGCTGTCGCCGTGGCCGTGGTAGCCGCCCGCGAACTTGACGATGAGCTCCCGGCCGGTCGCCCCGCGCGCCAGGCGGATCGCGCTCATCACGGCCTCGGTGCCCGACGACGTGAAGCGCAGCCGCTCCATCGACGGCATCGCGGCCCGGATTCGCTCCCCCAGCTCGACCTCGCGCGGCGAGGTGGCCCCGAGCGCGAACCCATCCAGCGCGGCCGCACGGACGGCCTCGATGACGGCGGGGTGGCCGTGGCCCAGGATCGCCGGCCCCCAGGACGAGATGTAGTCGAGGTACCAGGCGCCGTCCGCGTCGCGGACGCGCGGTCCGGCTCCCGCGTCGAGGACCAGCGGCGCGCGACCGACGGAGCGGAACGCCCGGACGGGGCTGTTGACGCCGCCAGGGAACAGGTCCTCGGCGCGGGCGCGGAGCTCGGCCTGGCGGCCGGGAGCGGTGACGGACATCTCGGTTCAGGCCTCCCGCGACCAGGTCGCGAGGTCCGCGGCCGCGTACGTGATCACGAACCCGGCGCCGGCGCGCAGGATCGCGGTGGTGGATTCGATCAGGGCGCGGCGGCGGTCGAGCCAGCCGTTGGCGGCCGCTGCCTCGATCGAGGCGTACTCCCCGCTGACCTGGTAGGCGCCGATCGGCAGGTCGAACCGGGCACGCGCCGCGGCGAGGATGTCGAGGGAAGGCAGCGCCGGCTTGACCAGCAACATGTCCGCGCCTTCGTCCACGTCGACCTGCATCTCGCGCAGCGACTCGCGGCCGTTCGCCGGGTCCATCTGGTAGCCGCGCCGGTCGCCGAAGCTGGGCGTGGAGCCCGCGGCGTCGCGGAACGGGCCGTAGAACGCGGAGGCGGTCTTCGCGGCGTAGGCCATGATCGCCGTGTCGTGGCGGCCGGCCGCGTCGAGGCCGGCCCGGATCGCGCGGACCTGGCCGTCCATCATCCCCGACGGTGCGACGATGTCCGCGCCGGCCTCGGCCTGGCTCACGGCCGTGCGGGCGTACAGCTCGATCGTGGCGTCGTTGTCCACGCTGCCGTCGGCGAGGAGCGGTCCGCAGTGACCGTGGTCGGTGTACTCGCACAGGCACAGGTCGGCGACCAGGGCGAGGTCCAGGTCCGCGTCGCGGAACCGGCGCAGCGTCTCCTGGACGATGCCATCCGGGATCCAGCCGCCCGACCCCTGGGCGTCCTTCTCGGCCGGCAGGCCGAACAGGATCACGCCGCCGATCCCGAGCGCCTCCAGCGCCCGCGCGTCACGCAGCGCCTCGTCGGGGGTCACGCGCTCCACGCCGGGCATGGAGCCGACCGGCTGGCGACCGCCTGAGCCCGGGTAGACGAACAGCGGCGCCACGAGCTGGCGGGGATGGATCCGGGTCTCGCGCACGAACGCACGGAGCGTCTCCGTGCGTCGCGTGCGGCGGAGGCGGTGGGCGGGCTCGGGGACGGCGGCGGTCGCGCCATCCGCGTCCTCGTCGCGGGCGCCGGGACGATCGACGGTGAGGCTCATCGGGCTCCTCCCGCGGCAGCGGGGTCGGGGGCCGCCAGGGCGTCGATCGCCGGCGGCAGGTGGCGGTGGACGCGGGGATCGGGCGCCTCCCGGGTCCCGAGGGCGACCGCGGCGAACGCGGCAAGCGTGGAGGCGTCGGGCGAGGGTGCCACGACGACCCGGGCGAAGCCGGCCTCACGGGCGGCGGCCGCGGACGGCGCCCCGATCGCGATGACCGGGGCGGCGAGCAGGCGATCGCGGGCGTCGTCGTCGGCGGCGAGGGCGAGGATGCCCCGGACGGTCGATGCGCTCGTGAGGACGATCGCGTCCAGCGGTCCGCCGTCGAGCGCCTCGACGAGGCGGGATCGCGAGGCCGCGGGCGCCTCGACCGTGCGGTACGCGACGACCTCGGTCACGGTGGCGCCCCGCTCGCGGAGCGCGGTGGGCAGGGCCCCGTCCGCGAGGTCGCTGCGCGGGAGGACGATGTGGTCGCCCGGCGCGAGGGGGAGCTCGCGCGCGAGGGTCGCCGCGTCGGCGAGTGCGGGCACGAACGCGTCGTCGATGCCGGCCGTCGCGAGGGCCGCCAGCGAGCCATCGCCGACCGCCGCCCAGGCGGGCACGTCCGCCGGGACGGCCACGCGGCCGAGCGCCGCGAGCGTCGCCCGGGCGGCGTTGCCGCTCGTGATCACGATCCGGTCCCCCGGGCCGACGCCGCGCAGCGCCTCGTCCAGGCCGTCCCCCAAGAGGGCGGGAGCGACCTCGATCGCCGGCACGTTGACCGCGTCGATGTCGTGGGCGTCGAGCGCCTGGAGGAGCGCGGTGGCCTGGGCGTCGGTCCGGCAGACGAGCACCCTCGGGCGCTGGCGGAGGGTGACGATCCGGGCCGCGAGACGTGCGGCGAGGTCCAGGTTCGCGGCCGGCTCGGCGTCGCCACGGACCCAGGCGATGGGTGCGACCGCGTCGGCCAGCGGCGCGTGGGCGAGCGGCGACCAGGTCCGCTCCGCCGCGGCGATGACCTCGAGACGGCCGTCGGGGCGCAGCCGGCCGAGCGCGCCGATCGGCGAGCGGCAGCCGCCGCCGGTCCCGTTGAGCAGCGCCCGCTCGGCCTGGACGGCGGCACGGGTCGCAGGGTCGTCCAGCAGGCCCACCGCGGCGATAGCCTCCTCGTCGTCGTGGCGGACCTGGAGCGCCAGGCTCCCCTGCCCCGGCGCCGAGGCGAGCATCGACGTCGGCAGGATGTCGTCGATGCGGTCCGCGCGGCCCAGGCGGGTCAGCCCGGCGACCGCGAGCACGAGGGCGTCCGAGTCGCCGCGGTCGAGCTTGGCCAGGCGCGTGTCCACGTTGCCGTGGAGCGGGTGGATGTCGAGGTCGGGGCGGACCGCGCGCAGGAACGCCACGCGGCGCGGGCTGTCGGTGCCCACGCGGGCGCCGTGGGGCAGGGTCGCCAGCGTCGTGCCCCGCTCGCGGCAGACGAGCGCGTCGCGCGGGTCCTCGCGCGGCGGGTAGGCCGCGATCACGAGCTGCGGGTGCTCGTCGGTGGGGACGTCCTTCGCGCTGTGGACCGCGAGGTCCACGGCGCCCTCGAGCAGCGCGCCGACGATCCGGCCGACGAAGGCGCCCTCGCCCCACGCGGTGTCGACGGGTCGATCGTCGCCCTCGGTCCGGATGATCGTGATCTCGGTGAGGACGCCGTGCTCGGCCAGGCGGTCGGCGACCCAGTGCGCCTGGACGAGAGCCAGCTGGCTGCCGCGGGTGCCGATGCGCAGGGTTCGGGTCATGGGACGGTCCACGGGCTACAGGGCGAACAGGTCCCGGGCGGCACGCTCCAGCTCGCCCGTGTCGTCGTCGCGGAGCTTGACGAGGGGCGCGTGGAGCAGGCCTGCCACGAGGCGGTGGCTCATCTGGATCACGAGCTCGCGATCGGCGTCGGCGAGGTCGGCGCGGCGGAACAGGCGATCCAGCTCCTCGGCGCGGCGCGCCTCGGCCTGGTCCGTGAGGGCCTGGATGGCCGGGACTGAGGCGCGGGCCCGCACCCACAGCGCGTATCGCTGCTCGGCGTCGTCGAGGACACGCTCGAAGCGGGTGCGCAGCCGCTTGCGGAGCTCGTCCTGGGGGCTGCGGGCGAGGTCGTCGACGCTGGTGTACCGGTCGCCCAGCGCGTCGCGGGTCTCGGCGTCCAGCGCCGGCGGCGAGGACAGGTCCACGACCGGCCGGGTGCCGTCGATGAGGGCCGCTCGGGCCTCCGGGGACAGCGGCCAGCGGGCGGAGATCGCCAGGATGTACGCATCCGCGACCGGGAGCGGGACGTCCGCCCCGAAGGCGGCCGGCTCCCCGTTCGCGTCGAACGCGAGGGCGGCGGCGCGATCCGAGCTGCGGTTGGCGACGAGGACGCGTGCGCCCTGGCGGGACGCGGCGAGCGCCGCGAGGCGGGCCATGCGACCCGCGCCGACGACGAGCACCCGGCGCCCCAGGAGCGGGCCGGTGACCGGGACGACGCGGTCCAGGGCGACATCCGCGAGCGAGCGCGGCGGCCCCTCGCGCCAGGAGCGCGTCTCGCGGCCCAGGTGGAGCGCGATCTGGAACAGGCGCTCGAGGGCCGGGTGGAGGCTCGGCGCGGCGGTGCTGTGCGAGCCGACGTCCACCGGGCACTGCTCAGCCGCCGGGACGCGGCGGTCCGAGAGACACTCGCGCAGCTGGTGGAGGATCTGGTCCTCGCCCACGACGACGCTGTCGAGGCCGGCGGCGACGGTGAACACGTGCCGAGCGGCCGCGATCCCGTCGAGGCGGCGAGCGCCCCCGGGGATCGTGGGCAGCACGAGCGGCGGGAGCCCGTCCACGGGCTCGTCGATGGCATAGAGCTCGACCCGGTGGCACGTCCGCAGGAGGATCGCGCGGGGATCGCACGCGAGCGCGGCGGCGGAGTCGCCGAACGCCTCCCGCTGCTCGCTCGGGACGAAGCGGGCGTGGGCGACGAGCGCGACGAGGCCGATCCTGGTCGCGGCGTCCGGGTCGGCGATCCCGTGCTCGATCACGCCCGGCTCCCGGCGGTCCCGGTCGCCCGGCGCGGCTGGCGGTTGATGCCCAGCGCCGCAGCCTCCCAGCCACGCAGCGTGGCGAGGAGCAGCCCGTCGAGGGCGGCGTTGGCATCGGCCATGAGCGAGGCCGTCGCGGAGGCGTCGAACTCGCGCCGGCGGGCGAGCGAGCCCAGCTCGGCGAGGAACGGGCGCCGGAAGCGGAGGAACAGGTCCGCGGTGGTCGCGGACGCGAGGCCTTCCCGGCCCGCGATGCGGCCGTACTCGGTGCAGGCGTCATCGGCGTCGCGAAGGAGCTCCTGGCGGCGGACCGGGTCGTCGGCGTCGAGTGCGGCGACGAGCGCGATGACGATCCCCCGGCCGTAGCCGCGGAAGCGCTCGCGCTGGCCCTCGTCCAGGTCGTCGATCCAGGGCATGTGCCCGGGAACGGCGTCGGCGGCGCGGCGGTAGCCCCGTGCCATCCGGCCCGCCGTCTCGCCCAGGTCCACGAGCGATGGACGCGAGGTGGGTCGCTCCGGCAGCAGCGCCTCGAGGCCCGCGCGGGAGAATCGGCGATGGCCGCCCGGCGTGACGAAGGTCCGGACCATGCCGGTGTCGCCCCAGCGGCGGATCGTGGAGGGAGAGACGCCGAGCAGGCGGCACGCTTCGGTGAGCGTCACCCAGCCGGGATCCTTGGGTGCGGGACGCGTGCTCATTCGCGTGAGGAAACCTCCCAAATCTACCAATCCTCGCGGAAGGTACCACCATCCTGTGGAAGGTGCGGGGCGTGGCGACAGGGCATTCCGGCCCGCGTTGAGTCCCAAACGGACCGGGCCTTCGCGGCGCCAGGGACCGCCGACCGGGCCCGAACCTGGGAATTTCGTGCACGGGCGCGGGCGCGCAGTCATCCGGCCGGCACGGCCCCACCGGGACGCCCGGCCCGCCGTGTCCCCAGAAGGTCGGGCGGTTCCTCCCTTCCCCGGGCCCGGAGGCCCGTCGCCTACTGCTGGCATGTCGCCGTCCCTCCGCGCCCACCCCCG
>JAICUV010000177.1 GCA_025935655.1 Chloroflexota bacterium
CGCGTCCAGGAACCGGGACCAGGTCGCGCGCGAGCCGGCCGGGATGCCGGCAAGGTAGCGGTCGGTCAGCTGCCCCTGGGCGAGCGGCGAGAACACGGCGCAGCCCATCCCGGCCTCGTCGAGGACGTCGAGGAGTTCGTCCTCGACCCAGCGGTCGAGCATCGAGTAGGAGGGCTGGTGGACGAGCAGCGGCGTCCCGAGCCCGCGCATGATCGCGATCGCCTCGCGCGTCATCTCCGGCTCGTAGGACGAGATCCCCGCGTACAGCGCGCGTCCGGAGCGCACCGCCGTGTCCAGGGCGCCCATCGTCTCCTCGAGCGGCGTCTCGGGATCCGGTCGATGCGAGTAGAAGATGTCGACGTAGTCGAGGCCGAGCCGGCGCAGGCTCGCGTCGAGGCTGGCGAGCAGGTGCTTGCGGCCGTTGTACTCCCCGTACGGACCCGGCCACATGTCCCAGCCCGCCTTGGACGAGATCACCAGCTCGTCGCGATACGGCGCGAGGTCCGTCGCGAGGGCCCGCCCGATGTTGGTCTCGGCCGAGCCCGCAGGCACGCCGTAGTTGTTCGCGAGGTCGAAGTGCACGACGCCGAGGTCGAACGCCCGGCGCCACACCGCGCGCTGGGTCTCGAACGGCGTCTCGTCGCCGAAGTTGTGCCACAGGCCCAGCGACACCGCCGGCAGCAGCAGGCCGCTCCGCCCCGCGCGCCGGTACGCCATCTCCGCGTAGCGGTCGGGCGCCGGCGTGAACCCCGCGTCAGCCACGCGAGCGGCCCGCCGCCACGAATCGGGGCAGGTACGGCAGGTTGGCCTCGATCAGCGCGTCGCGCAGCCGGCCGGCGGCCGCGGCCCCGGGAACGAGCGGGTTGGCGAGCAGCGCGCGGAACGCGTCCTCCTCGTCACCAGAGAGCGCCGCGGTGATCGTGAGGCGCTCGTACGCCTTCACGTGCTCCACGAGGCCCAGGAGCTCGTCTGCGAGCGGCGCGGTGGCGATGGCGTGCGCGCCGTCGCGGTCGATGCGCGCGGACAGCTCCACCACGGCATCGTCGGGCAGGTTGGGGATGGCGCCGTCGTTGCGGATGTCGACGACGTGGACCGCGCCGTCGCCCGTGTGGAGCGACTCGATGAGGGCCGCGGCCGCCTCGCTGTACCAGGCGCCGCCGCGCCGCTCGAGGAGCTCGGGCTTGCGGTCCAGCGTCGGGTCGCGGTACAGCTCGAGCAGCTCCTCCTCGATCGCCATGACGTCGCGGGCGCGGTTGAGGCCCGCCTGCTGTTCCGCGAGCGCCTCGCCCGTCGCGTAGTAGTAGTGGAGGTAGTAGGAGGGGATCGCGCCCAGCGCCCGCACGAGCTCGATCGGGAACGCCCCGCCCGCGGTCGCCAGCTCGCCGCCCTCGGCGATCATCGCCGGCAGCCGGTCCTCGCCGTCCACGTAGACCGCGCGGATCCACGACAGGTGGTTGAGGCCCACGTGGTCGAGGCGGACGGACGCCGCCGGCACCCCGAAGTGGCTCGCGAACTCCCGCTGGAACCCGATGGCCACGTTGCACAGGCCCATCGCGCGGTGCCCCGCGTCGGACAGCGCCTGGGTCACGATCCCCACGGGGTTCGTGAAGTCCAGCAGCCACGAGCCCGCGGTGCCGCGACGGGCGGACTCCTCCGCGATCTCGAGCACCAGCGGCACCGTCCGCAGCGCCTTCGCGAACCCGCCGGGCCCCGTGGTCTCCTGCCCGATGGCGCCGAACCGGTGGGGGAGCGTCTCGTCCACGAGCCGGGCTGCCTGGCCGCCGACGCGCAGCTGGACGAGCGTGAACGCGGCCCCGTCAAGGGCCGCGCTGCGGTCCTGCGTGAGCACGAGCCGGCCGGGCCACCCGTGGCGACGGAGGATCCGCCCGGCGAGGCCGCCGACGACGTCGAGGCGGGCGGCATCGGGGTCCATGAGCACGAGCTCGTCGATGGGCAGGACGCCGGCGCGGCGCGCGAAGCCCTCGACCAGCTCCGGCGTATACGTGCTCCCGCCGCCGATCACCGCGACCTTGAGGCCCATCGCGCAGCCCTCGTGCCTGTCGGCCCATTGCGGGCCCTTGACAGATTGCTTATAACCTTAGCAGCACGCACGTCCACTGCAAGAGGGCAACGGCGACGCGCATGGCACGGTTCCGGCTTCTCTCGGGTCCGATCCCACTCCACCACCAGGTCTATCTCGACCTGCGCTCCGCCCTCGAGGCGGGGGAGTGGAAGCCCGGCGACCGCATCCCGCCCGAGCGCGAGCTCGCGGAGCGCTACGGCTGCAGCCTCATCACGGTGCGTCGCGCCCTCGGCGACCTCGCCCGCGAGCGACGCCTGGAGCGGTCGCGCGGCCGCGGCACGTTCGTCTCCCGCCAGCCGATCAACCTCGACCTGGACGGCACGCTGTCGTTCACCGAGGAGCTCCACCACCTCGGCCACGACCCGTCCACCCGCGTCGTCGCGGCGCGGACGGTGCCGGCGGAGCTCGTCGTCGCGGAGGCGCTCGGGATCGCCGTCGGCGCATCCGTCGTCCACCTCGAGCGGCTGCGGATGGCGGACGGCGAGCCGCTTCTCCTGGAGCAGGTGTTCCTCCCCGAGGCCCGGTTCCCGGGCCTGCTGGCGGGCGACCTGGAGCACGGCTCCCTCTACGAGCTGCTGACCGAGCGCTACGACACGCAGGTCGTGCGCGCCCGCGAGGCGCTCGAGCCGATCGCGCTCCCGGCGCGCGAGGCACAGCTGCTGGGCGTCGAGTCGCACCGGCCGGCGCTCCTCATCGAGGGCGTGGCGTTCGACAGGGACGGGACGCCCGTGGAGTTCGCACGTTCGTATGTCCGGGGCGACCGGACGCGCTACTACGTGGAGCGGGTCGTCATCCGCTCGAGTCCACGGGACGGCACGACGGCAACGGGCGCCGCCGGGTCGGGCCTGCGGACCATCACGCGCCCCACCTGACCGTCGCGACCGGCGGTCTCCGAGCCCGGAGGAGGAGCACATGCGAGCGATCCGAGCCTTCGCCGCGATTGGGGTGCTGGCGCTCGTCGCCGGCGCCTGCGGTGGCACAACGCCGACGACCGCGCCGTCGGGCGGCACCCAGCCCTCGACCGGCGCGAGCGCACCCGCCTCGGCGCCTGCGTCCGCGGCCGCGGGCGTGACCGAGATCCGGTGGTACTGCTGCCTCGGCGGCGGCGACGCGCCGGAGCAGGTGGACGTCGAGAAGAAGGTCGTCGAGGAGTTCAACGCCAGCCATCCGAACATCCACGTCACGTTCGAGGCGGTGCCCTACGCCGGCGCGAACGACGCGCTCGCCACCGAGATCGCCTCCGGCAACGGCCCCGACATCGTCGGCCCGGTGGGCATCGGCGGGGCGAACGCGTTCCACGGCCAGTGGCTCGACCTCGCGCCGCTGATCGAGAAGACGGGCTACGACCTCTCGGGCTTTCCGCCCGACGCCGTCAACATCTACAAGCTGGACGAGGGCCAGGTCGGCATCCCGTTCGCGATCTACCCGTCCGTCCTGTTCTACGCCAAGAGCCTGTTCGCGGAGGCCGGGCTGGCCGAGCCGCCGCACCAGTACGGCACGAAGTACACGATGCCGGACGGCAGCCAGGTCGACTGGTCCTACGACACGATCAAGCAGGTCGCGAAGCTGCTGACCGTCGACAAGAACGGCAAGGACGCGACGCAGGCCGGCTTCGATCCCAAGAACATCGTCCAGTGGGGCTTCGAGCCGCAGCGCGACGACCTGCGCGGCATGGGCGCCTACTTCGGCGCCGGCTCGCTGGCGGCCGCGGACGGCAAGACGGCCCAGATCCCCGACGCGTGGAAGGCCGCGTGGCAGTTCTGGTACGACTCGATGTGGACCGACCACATCTCGATGACCGGCCCCGTGTTCAGCAGCCCTGACATCAACCCCGAGGACTACCCGTTCTTCACCGGCAAGATCGCGATGAGCGCGAACTTCCTGTGGTCGACGTACGGCCTCGAGGGCCTCAAGGGCGACTGGGACATGGGCGCGCTGCCCTCCTACAACGGGACCGTGACCTCGGCGTTCAACGCGGACACGTTCCGCATCCTCAAGGGCACCAAGCACCCCGACGAGGCGTTCGAGGTGCTCACGTACCTCCTGGGCGACGCGGCCCCGGAGCTGCTCAAGACGTACGGCGGCATGCCCGCCCGCACCGCGGAGCAGGACGCGTTCTTCGCCAGCCAGGACGAGACCTTCACCCAGAAGCCGGACTGGCAGGTCGCCATCGACAGCATCCAGTTCGCGGACAACCCCAACTTCGAGTCCTACATGCCGGCCTACAACGAGACCCTCGGCCTCGTCGGCTCGGGCGGCAAGTACACGACCAAGTGGCAGACCGACAAGGGCCTGGACATGAACGCCGAGTTCGAGGCGCTGCGCGCCGAGATCCAGGCGATCTGGGACAAGCAGTAGGCGCCACTGCCTGAGGTTCGACGCCCCGCCGGGTCCACCGCCCGGCGGGGCGTCCGCGCCCGGCGCATCATCCGCGTACCCCAGCCAGAGGACCCGATGCACATTCCCGCCCGTCGGTCGCGCTGGTCTGTCTCGTCCCTGCGCATGTCGCCCCTCGCGTGGCGCGAGGCGCGCTGGGGCTACATCTTCATCGCGCCCTGGATCATCGGGTTCTTCGTGTTCACGCTGGCGCCGATGCTGGCGTCGCTGGCGTTCACGTTCACCAACATCAACCTCGCCCAGGAGGAGCCGCTCCGGTTCACCGGCCTCGAGAACTGGCAGAAGCTCGTCGCCGACTCGCAGACCTGGGACTCGCTGGGCGTGACCTTCCGGTTCGCCCTGCTCCAACTCCCGGTCGCGCTGGTGCTGCCGTTCATGTTCGCGCTCGCGCTCAACAGCAAGTACCTGAAGGGGCCGGGCCTGTTCCGCGTCCTGTTCTTCCTGCCCTACGTCATCCCGTTCGTCTCGGGCGTGCTCATCTGGCAGGGGATGCTCAACCTCGAGACCGGGTGGGTGAACGGGTTCCTGCGCTTCACCGGCGTCGAGAACCCGCCCAACTGGCTCAACGACACGGCGTTCATCTATCCCGCGCTCGTGTTCATCGGCGTGTGGGGGATCGGGGCCGGGATCATCGTCAACCTCGCCGGCCTGCGCGGCATCCCGACCGAGCTCTACGACGCCGCGAAGATCGACGGCGCCGGGTGGTGGGGGTCCCTGCGCAACGTGACGCTGCCGATGATGTCGCCCGTCATCTTCTACACGCTGGTGCTCGGGATCGTGGAGGTGCTCCAGTACTTCCTCGTCCCGCTGGTCATCAACAACGGGACCGGCGAGCCCGGCGGCTCGACGCTGTTCTACAACCTGTACCTGTACAAGACGTTCTTCACCTACCAGAACATGGCCTACGGCGCGACGCTCGCCTGGCTCCTGTTCGCGGTCACGCTCGTCGTGTCGATGGTCGTGTTCCGGACGTCGCGCCGCTGGGTGTACTACGCGGGGGAGCGGTAGACGGCCATGGACACCACCCCCGGCCGGCTCCAGGACCTCGCCGCGGGCGCCCAGGCCACCCGCGCCTCGCGCCTCGGGATCCGGCGCCTGCGGCCCCATCGCCCGCGTCGCCCGCGCGATGCCGCCATGTCGTTCACGCTCACGTTCATCATCGTCGTGGTGCTCGCGGCGTTCCTGTCGCCGATCCTGCGCTCCGTCCTCGTATCGCTCAAGACGCCCGCGCAGCTGTCCGAGACGAACTCGCCGTTCCTGCCCTCCCTGCCCCAGACGTTCACGTTCGAGGGCAGGGACCTCGACGTGTACGTGGTGCCGGTCGACGGGACGGATCGCACGCTCGCCCTGCTCAAGCCGGGCCGCCAGCAGAGCCAGTTCATCGACCCCGCCAACCCGGCCGCCCCGCCGATCACCTGGGACGGGTCGTGGCGGACGCTCGAGCGGGCGTGGACGCTCGCACCCGCCTGGCAGAACTACGCGGACGTGTGGGACCTCATCGACTTCCCGATCCTGCTCCGCAACACGATCGCCATCGCGCTCATCGGGATGGCCGGCACGATCATCTCGTGCACGCTCGTGGCGTACGGATTCGCGCGCTTCCGCTTCCCGGGCCGGACGCTGCTGTTCACGATCCTGATCGCCACGATCTTCCTGCCGACCGCCGTCACGATCGTGCCCACGTACACGATGTTCGCCAAGCTGGGCTGGGTCGGCACGTGGCTGCCGCTGCTCATCCCGACGTTCTTCGCCAACGCCTACGACGTGTTCCTGCTCCGCCAGTACATGCTCACGATCCCGCGCGAGATGGACGAGGCGGCCGCGATCGACGGCGCCGGGCCGTTCCGCACGCTGACCTCGGTCATCCTGCCCCAGGCCTGGCCGGTCATCGTCGCCGTCGCGATCTTCCACCTCGTGTACTCGTGGAACGACTTCTTCGGGCCGCTGATCTACCTGTCCACGAAGCCCGAGCTCCAGCCGCTCGCCGTCGGGCTCCAGCGGTTCAACGGGATCCACTACCGGAACCCCGCGTACGTGCAGGCCGGGACCCTCATGACGATGGTGATCCCGGTCATCCTGTTCCTGATCTTCCAGCGGGTGTTCATCCGCGGCGTGGTCATCACCGGCGTGGAGAAATGAGCGACGGGTTGCGGGTCGCCCTGACGTTCGACGTGGAGTTCCCGGACCGCCCGACGGGCCCGGGGGCGACCGTGGCGATCCTCGACGCGCTCGGGGCCGCCGGCGTCCGCGCGACCGCGTTCATCCAGGGCCGCTGGGCGGAGGCGGAGCCGGACGTCGCGCGGCGGATCGCCGCGGACGGCCATGTCGTGGGCAACCACTCGCACCACCACGCACGGCTGACGATGCTCACCGGCGCGGGGATCACCCGCGACGTCCGCGCGGCGGACGCGGCGATCGCGAAGGCGACCGGGGTGAGCCCCAGGCCGTGGTTCCGCTGCCCGTTCGGGGCGGGGGCCGGGACGCTGCGCGTCGTGCGGCGGCTGGCGGACGCCGGGTACGTGGACGTGGGCTGGCACGTCGATCCCGCCGACTGGGCGGGCGCCTCGGCGACCGTGCTCCGACGTCGCGTCGTGGATGGCGTCCGCGCACACGGCGACGGGGCGGTGGTGCTCATGCACGGCTGGCCCCTCGCGACGCCGATCGCGCTGCCG
>JAICUV010000070.1 GCA_025935655.1 Chloroflexota bacterium
CCATGCCCACCGAGTGATGGTTGCGTCCGGTGAGCATCGCCTGTCGCGTCGGTGCGCACAGCGCCGTCGTATGGAAGCGGTTGTACCGCAGGCCGTTGGCGGCGAGTCGCTCTGCGGTCGGCGTGGCGCAGGGGCCCCCGAACGCGCTCGGGGCGCCGAACCCGACGTCGTCGAGGAGGATGATCAGGATGTTGGGCGCGCCCTCGGGCGGCAGCAGCGGCTCAATCGGCGGAAACGCCGTGTCGGGGTCCTTCGCGTCGTAGGTCGTGAGCCCAGGCGTCTCGCGGTCGGGGATGGGCAACATGCTCCGTGCGTGTCGGTCGGGCCGCGTCACCGCTGTCTGTCGCCTCAGGAACGGGGCCGTCACCTGCGGCCCACCCGGCGACCCTACAGGCCCGAACAGAGGCGAGCGTCGCCCCGATCGGATGAGTGGTCGGTTACTCCAGGTAGTCCTTGAGCTTCCGGCTGCGGCTGGGGTGGCGCAGCTTGCGCAGTGCCTTCGCCTCGATCTGCCGGATGCGCTCGCGGGTCACGTTGAACTCCTTGCCCACCTCCTCGAGCGTTCGGGCGCGCCCGTCCTCGAGGCCGAACCGGAGCTGGAGCACCCGACGCTCGCGGCCGGTGAGCGAGTCGAGCACGGCCTCCACCTGCTCCTTGAGCAGCTGGTGCGACGCCGCCTCGGCGGGCGCGAGGGCGCCGCGGTCCTCGATGAAGTCGCCGAGGTGGGAATCCTCCTCCTCGCCGATCGGCGTCTCGAGGGACACCGGCTCCTGGCTGACCTTGATGATCTCGCGGACCTTCTCCGGGGTGACCACGACCTCCTGGCCCTTGGACATCGCCTCGGCGATCTCCTCGACCGTCGGCTCGCGGCCCAGCTCCTGGAGCAGCTGGCGCGAGACGCGGATGAGCCGGTTGATCGTCTCCACCATGTGGACGGGGATCCGGATCGTGCGGGCCTGGTCCGCGATGGCGCGGGTGATCGCCTGGCGGATCCACCACGTCGCGTAGGTCGAGAACTTGAAGCCCTTCTCGAAGTCGAACTTCTCGACCGCGCGGATGAGGCCGATGTTGCCCTCCTGGATCAGGTCCAGGAACGACATCCCGCGGCCGATGTACTTCTTCGCGATCGAGACGACGAGGCGCAGGTTGGCCGACGTCAGCTGCTCGCGCGCGTCGCGACCGATCCGGACGACCTCGCCCTTGCGATCGCGCATCTTCGTCTGCGGCGGGACCTCGGGGTCGAAGCCCATCCGGCGCAGCAGGTCGGAGTCGTTGCCGGCCTCGATCCAGCGCTGGAGGGCGGGGAACGCGACGTCGTCCCGGGTCCAGTTGTAGATCGCGCGCAGCCCGACGTTGTCGCGCGAGTCGAGGTCGCCGTTGTGGACGGACAAGTACGACCAGTCGAGCAGCGCCTGGAACGACGCGGCGCCCGGCGTCTCGGCGTAGGCGGCGAGCAGGTGCTTCGCCTCCTTCAGCAGGTCCTTGGTCCCGTCGGACTGGACGTCCTTGCCGGCCTTCACGAGGTGGAAGTCGGGCGACGGCGTGTACAGGTCGGCGACGCCGTCCCAGCCGAGGGCGTCCGCCACCATGCGGTGCGTCTCCTCGCCGAACGGCAGCTGGTGCTGGCGCTTCGTCGTCCGGGTCTTGCGCTCGGTGTCGTGGAGGGTCCACTCGTGGAGCGAGAGGACCGCCTTCCAGGGCTCGACGATGATCTGCTCGCCGAGCTCGATCGCCTTCGCGAGGACGACCTCCTCCTCCGCGGACAGCAGCGCGACCTTGCCGATCTCCTTGAGATACATCCGGACCGGGTCGTCGATCCCGATCATGTCGGCGGACAGGGCCTCGAGCTCCTCGCGCGACGGCTCCTCCACCTCGTCCGCGGTAAGCTTGGCCGGCGCCTCGAGCCCCTCGGGCACCTTGACGCCCTCGACCGCCTCCTCCTCGACGATCTCGACCGAGAGCTCGGCGGGCCCGGGCTCCGCGTTCTCGTCCAGGCTCAGGTCGAGGTCCTCGTCGTCATCGTCGTCGAGGTCCGCGTCCGGGTCGGCCGACACGGGCGCCACGGCGGCGCCGGGACGCCGGGGGCGCATCGTGGCGAGCTTCGCCTCCTCGAGCTCCCGCTTGGTTCGACGCGGGCGCGAGGAGAGCACCGCTTCGACGAGCTGCTTGTCCAGGGGATCGGCCATGTCCGCGGGTCCTCCGAGGTTCGAGCGCGAGTGGAACGCGAGTGACGGTCGCTGTGGGTCGATGGCGGTCGGGTGATCGGTCTCGTTCCGGTGGTCAGCCCGCCACGACGGCCTGGCGGGCGAGGAGTCTTGTCTGGTCGCGACGGCGATCCAGCGAGCGGCGCTGCTCGTTGAGGAGCCGGCGTTCCGTGGAGAGGCGGTCGATGGCCTCGCGGTCGTTGTCGCGTTCCGCCTCGCCCATCGCGTCGCGGTTCCAGGCGGCACGCTCCTGCCAGTCCGCGTCGTCGAGCTCCAGGATCAGCCGCTCGATCTCGTAGCCCAGCGAGTGGTCCGTGAGCTCCCGCGGGTTCGGTCCCGGGCGCGACACGAGCGCCTGGCCGAGCGCGCGGCTCTCCTCGTCCAGCCCGTCGAGGATCGCGGTCAGCACGTAGGGCGGCCGGACGCCGTGGTCGTCTCGCGCGCGGGCCAGCACGATCGCCCGGTACAGCTCGCGCGCGACCTGGCTGGGCAGGCGGTCCGGGCCGAGGCCGTCGAGGACGGTGTCGTGCGTCTCCGGCACGAGCAGCACGAGGCGGAGGAGCTCCTGCTCCGTGCGCGAGATGCCGCGCAGGATGTCGTTGACCGGCAGGGCGTCCGCGGCCCGCACCACCGCGGCGGCGCTGAACCGCTCCCGCCCATCGCGCGGGTCCGCGTCGCGCAGCTGGCGGCGGTGCATCGCCTCCAGCAGGGTCCGCTGCTCCACGCCGCTCACCTGCTGGACGCGCTGGAGGTAGGCGTCGCGCAGGACCGGGTTCGGCAGGTTGCGGATGATCGGCAGGACCGCGTCCACGAAGCGGGCCTGGCCGCCGGGCGTCCGCAGGTCGTGGGCGCGCGCGTGGACGTCGATGAGGTGGTCGACGATGGGGCGCGCGGTCCGGACGACCTCGCGCCACTCGTCGGGGTTGTCGCGCACGACCTCGTCCGGGTCCTTGCCCACGGGGAGCTGGACCACGCGGACGTCGTCCAGCTCCACGCCCGAATCATCGGGGGCGAGCTGGCGCATGACCTCCTCGAGCGCGGTCGCGCCGAACGTGCCTGCCTTCTCCCCCGCCGCGTCGACGTCGTAGGCGAGCGCGATCCGCTTCGCGTAGCGCGTGACGAGCGCGACCTGCTGCGGCGTGAGCGCGGTGCCGAGGCTCGCGACCACGTTGTCGAAGCCCGACTGGTGGGCCATCAGCGCGTCCGTGTACCCCTCCACGATCACGGCCTGCCCGGTCTTGCGGATCGCGGACTTCGCGCGGTCGATGAGGTACAGGGTCCGGCTCTTGTCGAACAGGGGCGTCGCCGGGGAGTTGAGGTACTTCGGGCCGCGGTCCACGCCGCCCTCGCCCTCCTTGCCCAGGATCCGGCCGCCGAGCCCCACGGCGTGCCCGTTCTGGTCCCGGATCGGGAAGATCACCCGCTCGCGGAACCGGTCGTAGACGCCGCCGCCGCGCTGGCGCGGGCTCGCGAGGCCCACCTCGAGCAGCTCGCCCGCGTTGACCTGGCGCTTCGTCGCGAGCTGCCGGGTCAGCTGGTCCCAGCCGGCCGGCGCCCAGCCCAGCTGGTGCTTCTCGATGGTCTCGTCCGTGAACCCGCGGTCACGCAGGTACGCGAGCGCGGGCTCTCCGGCCTTCGACTTGAGGAGCACCGCGTGGTAGAAGGCGACGGCCGACTCCATGACGTCGCGCAGCCGGGCGTTGCGGGCGTCCTCGCGCTTCGTGCGCTCGTCGAGCTCCACGCCCGCGCGACCCGCGAGCTGGGCGAGCGCCTCGGGGAACGCGAGCCCGTCCCGCTCCATGACAAACGTGAAGATGTCGCCGTGCTTCCCGCAGCCGAAGCAGTGCCACGTGTCGCGCACGGGCGTCACGACGAAGCTGGGGGTCTTCTCGCCGTGGAACGGGCACAGCCCCTTGAGGGTGGTGCCCGCCTTCTTCAGCTGGACCGTCTCCCCCACCACGTCCGCGACGGGGAGCCGGCCCTTGATCTCGGCCACGACGCCGACGGCCAAGGGCGCCCCTTCCCGAGCAATCCCGGCCCACAACCGGCCGGAAATGACTGTCGACCTGTCAAGTCTTGACAGGCCGTTCCGGGCCGAAGATACCCCCGGTCAGGGGGCTTGACAAGGAACGGTTGTCAAGCCCCTCCGGGTCGCCGCGTCAGCGCTCGAGGACGGGATTCCGGCCGCCGGCCGCGCTGACGGATTCGGCGGCGGCGGCGCCGGTGGCCTCGGCGGCGAACGGCAGCCCGAGGTTGTCCACGCCGTCGTCGGCGAGGTCGGCCTCGTAGGTGCACACGCACGGGCCGCCGTGGGCGCACCCGGTGCAGCAATAGGTCTCGTCCATGCGGTAGACGGCCTGGCCGGTGATCGTGCCGTCGCACGAGGCGCAGTGGCCCCGGCTGGGGCTGGCGAAGGTGTGCATCTCGGGTCCTTTCGAGTGGCTGCGTGGGTGCTCGGTGCAGGGGACGACGGTCAGGGGTAGAGGCCGCGGAGCCTCGTTGCGTCGGCGACGCGCTCCACGGCGATGGCGTGCGCCGCGAGGCGCGGTGGGATCCGCTCGGCCGCAGCGCGCTGCCACACCGCGTCCGCGGCCGAGAGGATCTGGGAGCGGAGCCGTCCGTTGACCTCCTCGCGCGTCCACGCGAGGGCGGCCCGGTTCTGCGCCCATTCGAAGTAGCTGACGATCACCCCGCCGGCGTTGCACAGGATGTCGGGGATCACCGACACGCCGGCCGCGTGGAGGATCGGGTCGGCCGAGGGATCGGTGGGGCCGTTGGCGCCCTCGGCGAGGATGCGGGCGCGGACGCGGCCGGCGTTCGCGGCGGTGACCTGGCCCTCGAGCGCCGCGAGGACGAGGACGTCGACCTCGAGCCCGAACAGCGTCTCGTTGTCGATGGGCTCGGTGTCCGGGGCGCCGGCCACGCTGCCCAGCTCCGCGAAGCGCCGGCCGAGCGCGGCCACGTCGAGCCCGTCGGCGGACATCACGCCGCCGCCGACGTCGGTGATGGCGACGACGCGTGCACCGGCCTCGTGGAGCAGCCGAGCGGCCGCCTCGCCCACGTTGCCGAAGCCCTGGACGGCGACCGTCGCGCCGTCGAGGCCGAAGCCCAGCCGCCGGGCCGCGTGCTCGATCGTGTAGACGATCCCCTGCCCCGTCGCGTCGGCCCGGCCCGCGGACCCACCGATGGAGACGGGCTTGCCGGTGACGACCCCCGGGACCGAGTAGCCACGGTGCATCGAGACCGTGTCCATGATCCAGGCCATGACCTGGGCCGTGGTGCCGGCGTCGGGGGCCGGGATGTCCGAGTCCGGCCCGATGATCGGCTCGATCTCGGTGGCGAAGCGTCGGGTCACGGCCTCCAGCTCCTTCGGGCTCATGGTCCTCGGGTCGCAGGACACGCCGCCCTTGGCGCCGCCGAACGGCACGTCGACGAGCGCGCACTTCCAGGTCATCCACATGGCGAGCGCGCGGACGTCGTCGAGATCGACCTGCGGGTGGTAGCGCAGCCCACCCTTGGCCGGACCGCGGGACACGTTGTGCTGGACCCGGTACCCGGTGTGGACGCGGACCGACCCGTCGTCGAGCTTGACCGGGAACCGGACGACGAACTCGCGCTGGGGAACGCGCAGCACGTCACGCAGGCCGGGGTCGAGGCCGAGGTATGCCGCTGCCGCATCGAACTGCTCGAGCGCAGCGGCAAGGGCGCGCGCCCCGGGGGTCCCGTGTGGGGCCGTGGGGGCGTCGGGGGACGCCGTGGTGTCGATCGTCATGGGGGTCTCCACGAGGTGGTGGGCGGTCGCCACCGATCGTCGAGGGCGCCGGGAACAGACGACGAGGAACGGGGTGAACGGGGCATGAACACGCCGGGCCCCGCGTTCACGCGCCGTTCATGCGCGTTTCCCGGCCGGTACCCCGTCCCCCGGCACGATGGATCGGGGCACGCGGTCCGCTGCTGCCCTGCCCCTGGGGCCGTCGCGGCACGACCGCCGGGCGGCCCCGCCAACGCCGGGAGGCCGCCGTGATCGACCCGCTCCACCGCCCCGCCTCGCCCATCGCGACGGGGATCCCGATGACGCCGGAGGCCGCAACTGCCGTCCGCGCCGAGATCGCCTCGATCGAGTCCGAGCTCGCCCAGACCCCGACGAGCGGGCCCGGCGCCGGGACGGACGGCTCGACGCCCGTCCTGCTGCCCGTCGCCCGCCTCCACCGTCGCCTGCAGCTGCTGCGCGACGCCCTGGATGCCGCGACGCTCGTGCGCGAGCCCGGCGTCGTCGCCACGGGCCGCCAGGTGACCATCGCGACGGCTGACGGGGCGCGCGAGCAGTTCTCGATCGTGCTGCCCGGCGACGGCGATCCCGCGCGGGGCTGGATCGCGATCGACAGTCCCCTGGGCGCCGCCCTGGCCCGACGGCGGGCCGGGGAACGCGCGCTCGTCGACGCGCCCGGTGGCGGCTGGGTCGCCGATGTGCTGGAGGTCAGGTGACCCGGACTATGCTGGGTCGCATGCCGCGCAGGAACCCCACGGCGGGCCCGGCCGAACCGGGAGCCACGCGCATCCCGACGCCGGCCCCGGCGCCGGGCCACTCGCCGCTGCTCCACGCGGCGCTCGTGCTCGTCGGGACGTCCGCGACCGCGGCCGAGCTCGAGCACCGGTTCCAGGCCGCCGGCGCCGGGCTCACGGCCGGACTCGGCGGCGCACTCCTCGGCGAGCTGGCCGAGCTCGGGCTGGTGCGGGCCGGCCGGCTCGGACGTGCGGGGCGCCGCTACGTGCGGACCTCGCTGGGCCGGCGGACGGTCGACGGCGGGGTCCACGGCGAGGCGGCGGTGCCGCTCGAGGAGCTCGAGCGCCTGCGGACCGACCTGCTGTCCACGATCGCCCACGAGCTCCGGACCCCGCTCACGGCGGTCCGGACGAGCGTCGGCCTGCTGCGCGATCCCGCCTCCGAACCGACGGCGGACCAGCTCGAGGCGCTGCTCGCCTCCATCGAGCGCAACGCCGACCGGATGCAGCGCCTCGTGGGCGACATCCTGGAGCTGTCGCGGTTCCGCGCGGGTGGGGTCGCGCTCCAGCTCCGCCGCTTCGACGCGACCGGTCTCGCGGCGTCGGCCGCGGCCGCCGTGGGCCCGCTCGCCGCCCGACGCGGGCAGCAGATCGACCTGGCGAGCGAGGCCGGGCACGCCCACGGCGTCTACGGCGATCGACGGCGGCTGGAGCAGGCGCTCATCAACCTCATCGCGAACGCACAGCGGTTCTCGCCGGACGGGGCGGTCATCCGCGTGCGCGTCCAGCGACGGCACGACCAGACCGCCTGGCAGGTCGAGGACGACGGGCCGGGCATCCCCGAGGCGGACCGCGACCGGCTGTTCGAGCGCTTCTTCGTGGGGCGCAACGATCGGTCGGGGCCCAGCGAGGGCGTGGGGCTCGGGCTGCCGACGGCGCTCGCGATCGCGCAGGCCCACGGCGGCACGATCGAGGTGGACAGCACGGTGGGCGCCGGGAGCACCTTCCGCCTCGTCGTGCCCACCGACGGCCCGGAGGACGCCACGTGATGCGCATCCTCGTGGTCGACGACGAGCCCGACGTCGTCGAGTCCGTGCGCCTCGGGTTCAACCTCCAGTGGCGCGAGGTCGAGGTCCTGGGCGCCGGCGACGCCGAGGCCGCGCTCGACATCGTGGAGCGCGAGTCGCCGGACATCGTGCTGCTCGACATCGGGCTGCCCGGGAGGGACGGCTTCGACATCCTGCGCGAGCTGCGCGAGTTCTCGGACGTGCCCGTGGTGATGCTCACCGCCCGCGACGACGCGATGGACAAGGTCAAGGGCCTGGAGCTGGGCGCGGACGACTACGTCACCAAGCCGTTCAACCACCTCGAGCTGATGGCCCGGGTCCGCGCGGTCCTGCGCCGCCACGACATGCCGGCACCGGCGAGCCGCGCGCCCTCCTTCCGGTCAGGCGATCTCGAGGTGGACTTCGCGCGCCAGGAGGCGCGGCTCCACGGCGAGCGGCTCGACCTCACCCCGACCGAGTACAAGCTGCTCTACCACCTCGTCCGCAACGCGGGCCACGTCCTCCAGCACGGCACCCTCCTGGCGAAGGTCTGGGGCCGGGAGTACATGGACGAGACGGACTACGTCCGCGTCTACGTCAGGCGCCTCCGGGACAAGCTCGGCGACGACCCCGACCATCCCCGGTACATCCAGACCGAGCGCCGGCTGGGCTACCGGTTCCTGCTCCCCGGCTGATCGCGGGTCAGCTCCCGCCGAGGTGGTCGGAGTAGAACTCGAGCGCGGTCTTGGTCTTCGTCTGCTGCACGGCCGCGAGCGTCACGCCCCGCTCCGCGAGGTACGCACGCGTCTCGGCGGCGACCGTGAACGCCTCGTCGGGCCGGCAGCGCGTCGAGAGCTCCAGGATCCTCGAGCCGTCCGGGTACAGCCACATCTCGGCCACGAGGATCCGGGGCAGGGCGCGCTTCTTCGTGCCCATGTCGGCCGCGAACTTGCCCTTGAGCAGGAACGTCGGGCCCAGCGGCACGAGCGAATCGAGGTCGAGGCCCTCGGGCGCGTGCTCGCGGTAGAACGCCCGCTGGGACTTGGAGTACAGCCGGCTGATCGGCAGCTTCCCGCGGACGGCGTCACGCACGTCGTCCGTGTCGCAGCGGCCCTTGAACGAGCCGGAGCACATGAACCCGCCCGGCAGCACGTCCACCTCGACGTTGAAGTCCGCCTGGCGGCGGATCTCCTTGCTCAGGTTCGCGGGATCGACCGGACGGAGCTTGATGACCGTGTCCGCTCGACCGCCGGCGACGCGCCGGGCACGGACCACGACGCCCGCCTGGTTCAGCTTGAGGTCCGGCGTGTCGAAGAAGTAGACCTGCCGGGGCTGCGCCTCCACGGGGTCGAGGGGGAGCCCCTGGATCGTGGCGCGGTGCGACTCGGCGGGTACCGTCGCCTTGAGCTCCACGCTGTCGGAGCCCTTCATCAGCCGCATCGCCTGGCCCAGCTGCAGGTCCGTGAGCCGCGGCGGCTCACCCGCGGGGAGGGGTTCGGGGTTCGCGGCGCCGTTGTCCGTGTCGGCCGCAGGGCGGGCGGTCTTGGTCGTCATCGAGGTGCTCCTCCTGCCGGCTCGCGGCCGGCGCCGAATGTCTCCACCAGCACGCCGTGTCGCAGCCCCCGGTCGCTCACGGTCAGTGCGTCATGTCCCAGGCGGTCCAGGATGGTCCTGACGATGCACGCGCCGGCGAGGATCACGTCGGCGCGCTTGGGCTGGAGGCCGACGATCCGCCGGCGCTCCTCCATGTCCGTGGTCCGGTAGCGCTCGATCTGGCGGTCGAGCTCCGCGCGGGTCAGCACCGAGCCCTGGACCACGTCCGGGTCGTAGGTCGCGAGCTCGTGCATCACCGCGGTCATGTTGGTCACGGCGCCGCCCATCCCCACGAGCACGTCCGGTCGCCGGCGGCCGTCGAGCCTCGCGAGGTCGGCCGCGATCGCGTCCAGGGCCTCCGCGAGCACCGCCGTGGACACGGCGTGGTCGAGCGCGAACCGCTCCGTGTAGCGAACGGCGCCGACGTCCACGCTGAACCGCTCGTCCACCACGCCGCCGTGGCCGAACGTGAACTGGCTGCTGCCGCCTCCCGTGTCGAAGACCGCGAGCGTCCCGTCGCCCAGGTCGAGCGCCGCGCCGACCGCGAGGAACGCGAGCCGGCTCTCCTCGTCGCCCGGGATGATCTCGATCCGGACCCCGGTCCGGGCGGCGATCTCGTCCACGACCTGCTGCCCGTTGGTGGCGATCCGCAGCCCCGCCGTCCCGACCGCGGCGATCGCGACCGCGCCCAGCGACCTCGCCTCCTCGGCCATCCCGCCGATCGCCGCAATGGCCCGCTCCGTCGCGGCCGGCGAGATCTCACCGGCCTCCTCCAGGCCCTCGCCCAGGCGGGTGAGCTCGGCACGGTCGAGCACCGTGTGCCAGCCGTCCGGGCCGCGCTCGGCGACGTGGAACTTGACCGAGTTGGTGCCGGCATCGATGACGGCGAAGCGCTGCGGCGCCCCGTCCAGCAGCGCCGCGAGGCCCTTGGGATAGCCCGTGTTGGCAGAGGCGCTCAGCCCGACGGAGCGCACGGCGGCGACGACGGCGGCCGCATCCTCGGACTCGATCGCGATCGTCCGCGTCGGGCGCCCGTCGGCGACCACGTCCGTGACCTCGCTGGTGCACCCGCCGACGCGATACCGGACGCGCCGCTTGTGCACCTGGACGCGGCGCAGCGCGTCGCCGGCCACCTCGTCGAGGAACTGGTCCAGCGTGTACGCGTCCCGGGCCAGCTCCGCGTCCGGGACCCGGAGCGCCTCGGCGACCCGGCGGGCATCGGACGCGCTCATCGGGAACGAGGCCTTCAGCACCGGGCGCCACTGCTCCAGGCCGGCGGCGTCCGTCTCGACGAACACCTTGATGTCCATCAGGTCGTCACGGACCTTGACGTTGTCCCCCGCGGACGAGAGGAGGTAGAGCTCGTCGCTCTCCTGGACGCCGGTCGGCTCGAGCGCCGCGAAGTGTGCCTCCGCGGGCCCGAACGAGGGCCCGAAGGTCCGCCACTCCCAGCGCGGGATGATCTTGTCCATCGTGATCCTCTCGGGGCGGCGTGGGGTCGCCCCCTGGTCAGGCCGCCTGGATGACCGACACGTCCGGGTTCACGCGGACCGCGTCCTCGGTCGTGCGGATCTTCAGGAGCTTCTTGACCTCCGCCACCGCGACGAGGATCAGGGAGGCCACGAACGCGATGCCCCACTGGTTCGTCGTCATGTTGACCGTGTCGAGAATCCGGTTCAGCAGCCCGAGCTCCGAGGTCGCCACGACCGCGACCGCCGCGAGACCCGCGAGCTTGAGCAGCGTCGGGTTCGCGAGGATCGTCGCGCTGAACAGCGAGGTGTCCTCGTCCGACGTCTCGAGCGCGAACCAGATATTCATGAGCGAGAACGTGGTGAGGCCCATCGTCCGCGCGACCGCGTCGCCGAACTGGGGGGTCGCCCAGCTGATGACCGCGAGCGTGACGGCGGCCATGATCCCGCCGGCGACGATCAGCCACGCCATCAGCCGCATCGGCAGGATGGGGGTGCTCGGCGACCGCGGCGCGTCGCCCATGAGCCCGGCCCGGGGCTTGCCGTAGCCCAGGCCCACCGCGAGGAAGACCTGGATGGTGAAGTTGATCCACAGGGTCTGGAGCGGCAGGAACGGGGTCCCGGCGGCGATCCACAGCAGGCTCGAGCCCAGGAACGTCCCGATGAACCCGAACAGGCAGGCCATCTGGAACCGGATGTACCGGACGAGGTTGTCGTACAGCGCCCGGCCGAGCTCCACGGCGCGGACGATGGTCGCGAAGTTGTCGTCCGTGAGGATCATCACGGCGGCCTCCTTGGAGACCTCCGTGCCCGTGATGCCCATCGCGACGCCGATGTCGGCCTTCTTGAGCGCCGGGGCGTCGTTGACGCCGTCGCCGGTCATCGCGACGACGTGGCCCTTGCGCTTGAGGATGTCCACGAGGTGGACCTTGTCCTCGGGGGCGACGCGGGCGATGACGCCGACGTCGTCGATCTCGCGATCCACGGTCGCGTCGTCCATCGCGGCGAACTCCGCGCCGGTGATCGCCCGGCCGGTGATGCCCAGCTGGCGGGCGATGGCCTCCGCGGTCACGGCGTGGTCGCCGGTGATCATCCGGACCTGGATGCCGGCGGCGTGCGCCTTCTGGATCGCGACCTTGGCCTCGGGCCGCGGCGGATCGACGATGCCCACGAGCGCGAGCAGGGTGAGGTCGCTCACGAGCGGCAGCAGGTCGGCGGCCGTGCGGTCGAAGGTGGCGGGATCGAGGTCGCGCTGGCCGGTCGCCATGACGCGCAGCCCCTGGCTTCCCAGGCGCTCGTTCTCGGCCATGTAGCGGTCGGTGAGGTCCGCGATCGGGGCGATCGTGCCGTCGGGCCGGATGGCTCCGCTCGCCCGGGCCAGCAGCTGGTCGGGCGCGCCCTTCACGTAGCACCGAATGACGGGCTTGCCGGACTCGTCGTCCATCTCGTGGAAGGTGGCCATGAGCTTGTACGCGGCGTCGAACGGGACCTCGGCGATCCTCGGGTAGCGCTCGCGGGTGAGCGTCGGGTCCACGCCGCCCTTCGCGGCGAGGACGACGAGCGCGCCCTCGGTCGGGTCACCCACCAGCCCGCCGTCCTTGATCTGCGCGTCGGCGCACAGCGCCATCGGGAGCAGGTACCGCTCGAGCGGGACCTCGCCGCGGCCCGCGGCCCCGGCGATCGTGCCCTGGGTGGAGTAGCCCTCGCCGCTGATCGTGAACCGCTGGCCGGCGATCGCCATCTCGACTGCGGTCATCTGGTTGAGCGTGAGCGTGCCCGTCTTGTCGGAGTTGATGGCGGACGTGGAGCCGAGCGTCTCGACGGAGCGCAGGCGCTTCACGATCGCTCCGGCCGCCGCGAGCGTGGAGGTGCCGGCCGCGAGGATCGTCGTGACGACCGCCGGCAGGCCGGTCGGGATCGCGGACACCGCGAACGCGACCGCGGTGAGGAACAGCGCGTCGAACGGCTGGCCGTGGAACTTGCCCAGCGCGATGGAGGCGATCAGCGCCACGCCCGCGATGACGAGGATCTGGTTGGTCAGCGCGTTCAGCTGCTTCGTGAGCGGCGTGACCTCGGCCGTGGTCGACTGGAGCATGTCGGAGATGTGCCCGACCTCGGTGCCCATCCCCGTCGAGGTGACGAGGAAGGTCGCGGCTCCGCGGGTGACCTGGGTGTTCATGAACGCCATGTCGATGCGGTCGCCGAGCGCGGCATCCGGCGCCACGGCATCGATGCTCTTCGGCACCGGCTGGCTCTCGCCGGTCAGGGCCGACTCGTCGATCTCCAGCGTGGCGGCGCGCAGGATGCGACCGTCCGCGGGGACGAGGTCGCCCGCCTCGATGTTGATGATGTCGCCCGGGAC
>JAICUV010000214.1 GCA_025935655.1 Chloroflexota bacterium
AACATGAGGAGCGCGTTGACGGGGTGGAGCGCCGCGATGAACGGCGAGATCACGAGCGAGTGGACGAGGCCTCCCTGCACGATGAGCAGCCCGACGGTCACCAGCGCGTCGCGGCGGGCCGGCGCGGGGAGGCGGCCGGCGAGCGCGGACACGAGGATCGCGGTGGACAGCAGCAGGAACGCGTGGGCGAACGTCTTGTGCAGCTCGATCGTCTGCGGGCCGACGAACACGAACACGCCCGCGAGCGCGACCTGGGCGGCGATCGCGAGCACGTAGGCGCGGGTCGCGTAGCGGTACGTGAGGCGGGCGATCGAACGCGGGGCGGCGGCCGGGCGGGCGGCGGCGAGGGCGGGGGACGCGGCGGTCATGTCGGCTGGGCTCCTGGCTGGCGGGATGATGGCCGTGGGGTGATGTGCGGACTCTCGGGTCCCGGGCATGGCGTGGCCCATCGGCTCGGGTGGGGGATCCGCATCGACGGTTGTCCATGCCGGCGGCGTCCGCGTCCCGCCAGTTGACGGTGGTTTCGCGTCCCGCCCGCGTCCTGCCCGTTGACGGTGACGCTACGAACACGGGTCAGCGGGCCGCCGTACGCCCGTCTGGGCCGCCTCCAGCCCGTCGACCGTGCCCCCGAGTCAACGAACGCGGGCTTCGACCGCTGATCGACGCCTCCCAGCCGCGATCCGTTGACTCGGCGTCCACGCCCGACCGTCGGGTCGATCGCGCGTCGGCCGCGCGTCGGCAAATCCGCCAGTAGAGCCTCATCCGGCCGGCCGGACCCGCCAAGCCGACCGCCGGCGACCCGACAGCGGCGTCGCGACAGCCGGCGAGCCGACGGCCGGCGACCCGACGGCCGGCGACCCGGCGCGGCCTACATCCCTTCGCGGAGGAGTTTCCACACGGTCCGGGCGCCCGGCCGCGAGCCGTAGAGGAGGACGCCCAGCGCATAGATCCGGGCGGCGACCCAGATGGCGAGCACGATGGCGCCGGCGAGGAGGGCGATCGACAGCACGAGCTGCCACGGCGCCGCCTCGCCGATCGCGATCCGTCCCAGCATCATGTACGGGCTCACGAACGGCACCACCGAGAGGGCCGTGACCCAGCCGGCATGGACGTCGATGAGCCCGGTGGCCGAGTAGACCCCGACCATGTAGCCGAGGGTCGAGATGAGCGTCATCGGCATCACGACCGAGTTGACGTCCTCCTGGCGGCTCACCAGCGATCCCGCGGCCGCGTACAGCGCCGCATAGAGCAGGAAGCCCAGGACGCCGTAGACCCCGAACGCGAGCAGCAGGGCGGGCGAGAGACCCTCGGGCAGCAGGCTGCTGGCGCTCTCCCCGAGCACCATGGACGCCACCGGCTGCTGGGCGAGGATCGCCACGACGCCCACCACGACGATGGCCGCGTACTGGGTGAACGCCACGGCGCCGACGCCGAAGACCTTGCCCGCGAGCAGCTGGAACGGGGTCGCGGCGTTGAGGATCACCTCCATGACCCGCGAGGACTTCTCCTCGACGACGCTCATCGCGATCCACGAGCCGTACATCAGGATGAGCATGAAGACCAGGAGCGTCATGCCGAAGGCCATGAGGTCCTGGCCCAGGAGCATCGACGAGTCGCGGGTCGGTTCCGAGCGCGCGGCGTCCGGCCAGCGGACCTCCACGGTGGCGGGGGCGAACAGGTGCGCCTGCTCCGCGGGCGCGATCCCGAGGGTGTCGAAGCGGTCTGCGACCGCGATCGAGTTGACCGCCTGGCGCACGAGGAGCGTGGTCGGTCCGGTGACCGACTGGTTCGTGTACAGCGTGAACGTGAGGTCGCCGGCCGCCGTCCGATCGATCGCCAGCAGCGCGTCGTAGGTGCCGTCCACCACCGCCCGCCGCCCCGACTCGACGTCCTCGATCGCCTTCACCGCGAACCCGGGCGCCTTGTCAGGATCCTGTGCGTCCGAGCCCGCCGGCGCGTTGAGCAACGTGTCCAGGGTCGCTGCGGCCTTGGTGGTGAGCGCCGCGTCGGGCGAGGTCACCGCGATGTCGGCCGCCAGCATGCCCTCGGTCGCCCGGATGATCACCGGCAGGAATGCGATCACGGCCACGCCGAGGACGAGGAGCAGCGTCCCGAGGGCGAAGCTGCGGCTGCGCACGCGCACCAGGTATTCGCGCCGGGCGACGGTCGCGATGTTCGGCCAGGCGGTCATGCCCGTCCTCCCGCCACGCCCGCGAGTGGCTGCGGCTGGTCGATGGCCGCCACGTGCCGTCCGACACGATCGATGAACACGTCCTCGAGCGACGGATCGGTGACCTCGAACCGGAGCACGTCCTCGCCCCGGGCGATCGCCTCGCGGAGCAGCGCCTGGGGGTCGGCGCCCGCGTCCATGCGCAGCTCGGTGTAGTCGTTGCCGTCGCGGGCGACCGTCACCCCGGGCAGCGACGAGACCCACTCCGGGCCACCGGGCGCGCTGGTCGCGAACCGGATCGCCTGGCGTCCGGTGGAACGTCGTACGTCGCGTGTCGCGCCGGCGGCGACGACGCGGCCGTGGTCGATGATCGCGACCGAGTCGCACAGCGCCTCGGCCTGCTCCAGCTGGTGGGTGCTGAACACCAGCGTCTTGCCGCGGTCCCGCATCTCGAGGAACGCGGCCTTGAGCATCGCGAGGTTCACGGGGTCCAGGCCGACGAACGGCTCGTCCATCAGCAGCACGGCCGGGTCGTGGAGGATCGTCGCGATGTACTGGACCTTCTGCTGGTTCCCCTTCGACAGGGACTCCAGGCGCCGGTTCGCATGCTCCTCGATCTCGAACCGTCGCAGCCAGCCGAGCGCCTCGTCGCGGCCCCGGCGGCGGGGGATGCCGTACAGGGCGGCGAAGTGGACGAGCTGCTCGAGGACCGGCATCCGCAGGTACAGGCCGCGCTCCTCGGGCATGTAGCCCCATGTCCGGCGCGGCCACGAGCGTGCCGGCTCGCCCTGCCAGCGGACGGACCCCTCGTCCGGCTTCATGAGCCCGAGGACGATGCGCATCGTGGTCGTCTTCCCCGCGCCGTTCGCGCCGAGGAAGCCGAACACCTCGCCCGGCTGCACGGCGAACGACACGCCGTCGAGCGCCTGGACCGTCCCGAACCGCTTGCGCAGGCCCTCGATCGTGAGACTCATCGCGTGGGCGAAACCTCCACCTGCGGGACGCACGTCCGGCATGGGGACGCGGGTATGGAGAGACGCCGGGCCATGATCCCGCGGGCCTCGGCCACCCGCCCGTGCCATGTCGGCCCTTTTTGTCATGGACCCCGAGGGCCGGATGGGGCGGCGTCGCGGAGGCCCGCGCCCGTTGACCGTGGCGCTACGAAGTCGAGCTGGCGAGGACCCGATCGCCCAAGTCGGGGGCCCCTCGCCCGCGGACGATGTCCCCGAGTCATCGATCGCGAGCCAGACGGCCGAACGGCCCGGCTCCAGCTCGATTCGGTTGACTGGGCGTCAACGCGGCGGAACGCAGCCACGGTCGATCAGCAGCTCGCGGGCCGGCACGGGCCGCCCGGCGAGCGGCCGAGGTGCGATCATCGGCCCGCTGACCGAGCGACGACTTGAGGTGGAGCGGTGGCGGACGGCCGGACGATCGTGTTCTTCCCCGAGGGCGCCTACGGCCCGACGAACAACTGCGCCGGGATCGGCCAGGTGCTCCGCGAGCGCGGCCACCGGGTCGTGTTCATCGTCGAGGAGAGCTTCGCCGGCAGCCTCGAGGCGAAGGGCTTCGAGGAGCGGCTCATGCGCCTCGGCCCGCCACCCGAGGAGGCGGAGATCCCCGGCCAGTTCTGGATCGACTTCATCCGGGACACGGCCCCCGTCTTCCGCAAGCCGACGATCGAGCAGCTGGGCGAGTTCATCGCCCCGACGTTCCAGGCCCTCATCGACGGCGCGAAGTACGTCCAGCCACGCCTCGAGGCCATCATCGGCGAGCTCGAGCCGGACGTGATCGTCGAGGACAACGTCGTCAGCTTCCCGGCGATCATGTCCACGCGCCACCCGTGGGTCCGGCTGCTCTCGTGCAACCCCGCCGAGATCAAGGACCCGCTCGTGGCCCCGTTCTCCTCGGGGTATCCGGCCGCCGACCGGGGCGCGTGGCCCGCGTTCCTCGAGGAGGTCGAGCGGACGCACCGCGACATGTGGAACGACTTCGACGCCTTCTGCCGCGACAAGGGCGCCGGCGGCCTGGCCTGGACGAGCACCGGACCCGACTTCATGCACGAGAGCCCGTTCCTCAACGCGTACTCCTACCCCGCGGAGGCGGACTACGCCCGTGCGACGCCGCTCGGCCCGACGTGGCACCAGCTCGACTCGACGGTCCGCGCCGCCGACGGCGACTGGGAGCTGCCGGCGAACCTCGCGACCCGCGACGGCGCGCTGATCTACCTCAGCCTCGGCAGCCTCGGCTCGGCGGACGTCGCCCTCATGCAGCGGCTCGTGGACGTGCTCGGGCGGACGCCCCACCGCGTCATCGTGTCCAAGGGCCCGCTCGCGGACCAGATCACGCTCCACGACAACATGACCGGCGAGGGCTTCCTGCCCCAGCCGGCGATCCTGCCGATGGTCGACCTCGTGATCACCCACGGGGGGAACAACACCGTCGTGGAGTCGTTCCACCACGGCAAGCCGATGATCGTGCTGCCGCTCTTCTGGGACCAGGTCGACAACGCGCAGCGCGTCGACGAGACGGGGTTCGGGACGCGGCTCGCGACGTACGACTTCGAGGACGGGGAGCTCACCGGCGCGATCGACCGGCTCCTCTCCGACCGGGCGCTCGGCGCACGCCTCGCCGCGGTGTCCAGCCGTCTCCAGGCGACCCGCGGGACGGTCCGCGCGGCGGACCTCATCGAGCGCGTCGCCGTGACGCAGGCGCCGGTGACGCGCTGATGGCCGACACGCCCGAGCAGCCGGACCAGCCGGCACCACCGGCCCCGCCCCCGCCGCCTCCGCCACCCGCCTCCGCCCCGGCCCCGGCGCCCGCCGTGCCGCCCCCACCGCCCCGGGCGCCCGGGGGCGTGAACGCCCTGCGCGAGCTCCTGTTCGCCGACCTCGGGCCGGCCGAGGCGCGCGCGGTGTTCGCGAAGGGCGGCGCGGCGACGGCATCCCTGCTCGAGCTCGCCGATGCCGCCGAGCGCGGCGACGTGGGCGCCGCCCGAAGGGCCCTCGCGAAGGCGCCCGCGGCCGACGCCGAGACGCGCCTCCACCTCCAGGCGTGGACGCTCGCCCGTCAGACGGGCGTTGACCCGGGCGAGGACGCGAAGGCCGTGCTCGGCGTGGTCGTGGACATGGGCCTGGACGACGGGCTGGACACGCTCGCGGGGTTCGCCGACGGCTCGGCGCGGTATCTCAACCACTCGGGCGCGGCGATCGTGTGGGAGGTCCCGGACATGGCGATCGGGCAGCTCGTCCGGGCGCTGCTCGACGAGGCCGCGATCATCGTCACCATGGGCGCCCCGCTGGACGGACCGCGGCTCCCGCCACCGCCGCGCGGCCACACGATGCTCTCGGTGCTCACCCGCGCCGGGATCTACGTCGGCGCCGGACCGGTCCAGGCGATCAGCGAGGATCCCCGCGGCGGGCCGGGCAGCCAGGCGGCAACCGAGCTGCTCCAGGTGCTGGTCCAGCGGGCAGACCAGGCGAAGCAGGCGAACCAGCCGCGCTGAGCGGTCCGGCCGACCGACGCCACGCGACCGCGAGCACCGTCCACGACGGCGCCAGGATCGGGATCGACGCGATCGATCCGATCACGTACCAGGCGAACGGGCTCGGGTCGAGCGGCGGCACGACCCACCCCGCCACCGCCGTCCCGACCGGCCCGATGGCCGTGTTCCAGGCACCGTGCGTGGCGACGGCGAGCAGGAACCCACCGAGGAAGATCCCGAGCCCGGCTCTACGCCCGCCACGCGTGAGCCAGGCGCCCAGCGCCGCGCCGCTGACGGCCGTCGTGGTGGCGTGCAGCCCGAACCCGAGGAGCGAGAACCGGAGCGCGATCGTCGCGAGGCCGCTCTCCTCG
>JAICUV010000224.1 GCA_025935655.1 Chloroflexota bacterium
CCCTGGCAACCGGCCGCGCGGGGATCTTCGCGGGTGGCGACGTCGTCTCCGGGCCGCGCACGATCATCGAGGCGGTCGCCGCCGGCCGCCGCGCGGCCGCATCGATCCACGAGTACCTGGCCGGCGTCCAGGATGGCGACGCGGATGTCATGCGGGCGGTCGGCTACCGGACACCACCCGAGCGGTCGCTCTCCCTCGATATCGCGTCGAGGCCGCGGATGCATGCCGCCCTGCCCGTGGTGGACGTCGCGTCGTTTGCCGCGACCGAGCACGGCTTCACGGAGGCAGAGGCACACGCCGAGGCGTCCCGCTGCTTCCGGTGCGACGCGGTCTACGGCTGCCCGAGCGTCGGCGTGATCGCCGGTCGTGGGCCGGCCGACGGTCGGGCCGCCGGTCCGGCGTCGCCCGATCACAACCCCATCCCCGTCCCGGCGGCCGCGCCCGCCGCCGACACCGCCCATGGAGGTGCGCAGTGACACCGGACCAGGTCTCCGGCTTCTTCGACGCCGGGGAGGGCTTCGTGGAGGGCACGATCGCCGCCGCGCTCGTCGTGCTCTGGATCCTCTCGGTGGCGCTCCACCTGGCGCGGCCGTACATGGTCAGGACGACGGGCAAGTTCACCCTGCGCCTGGGCGCCGACCTGTGGTGGATCATCTACGTCGCGCTGCGCGACCTGATCCTGCTCCAGGTGTTCCTGGGCAGCTTCATCTTCCTGTACCCGGACGTCGTGAGCGGGCAGGACCTGCCGATCACCGGCGGCCTCGCCGCCGCGTGCGCGTTCGCCGCGCTCCTGATCAAGCTCATGACCAAGGGCGACGAGGACCTTCGCGGCATGCGGGCCCAGGTGCTGCTCGTGGGCCTCGGCGCCGTGCTGTACCTGACGCCCTACTTCCTGGGCACGCAGATGACGCTGCTCACGGGCACCGTCACGAGCCAGGTCATGCCGCTCCTGGTCACCTCCAGGAACCCCGACCTGGCCCTGCCGCTGTGCTACCTGTCCGCGCTCCTCATCGGCGTGATGGGGGTCGTGGCGGTCGTGTACAACCTCCGGCCCACGATGACCGGCCGGCCGAAGGCCGCGTAGGAGGCCCCGATGAACGCAGACGATCTCGCCGCGGCCCTCACCTCGGGCGCCTCCGGCTGGCTGGTCCTGTCGCTGGCGGCGGTGCTGCCCATCCTGTGGGCCTTCACGCTCTCGCTCCACTTCGCCCGGCCGTACATCATCCGGTTCCTCCAGAAGCTGACGCTCCGCTTCGGCGGCGACGTGTGGTGGCTGAGCTACGTCCTCGTCCGGGACGGGCTGCTGCTGGTGACCCTCGGCCTGAGCACGATCTTCCTCATGCCCAACCTGTATCTCTCGGTCGGGCTGCCGATCACGGCGCCGATCGCCACCGTCGTCCTGCTGTGGGCGACCGTCGTGAAGATGCTCCGCGACCCGGACGAGGACCCGGCCGCGTTCCGGCTGTACAGCCTGCTGCTCGTCCTGGCATCGGCCCTGTACATCGTCCCGCAGGTCTACGGCATGGAGGCCGCCGACCAGGCGTACCTGGGCGATCTCCCGGCATCGCTGATCAGCACGACCAACCTCGCCCTCGCCCGCCCGATCCTGTGGATCAGCCTGGCGCTGTTCGTGCTGACCTGCGGGCTGCTGTTCGCCCGTTACCTCATGCTCCTCGGCAAGCCCGCCGACGGCGAGACCATCGTCGGCGAGCCGCTCCCCGCCGATGCGCCCGCGCGGGCGGCCTGACCTCCAGGACGACCCCCCGCCCTGCGCGGTCTCGAAGACGGCACCCTCCCTCAGGGGTGCCGTCTTCCCCTGTCCGCCATCGGCGGCGCAGCCTATGATCCGCGCGATGTGTGAGCAGTTCGTCGCCCGCGCCGCAGCGCCCTTCCGCCTCGATGCGCTGTGGCCGCTCGTGGAGCCCATGGAGCGCTACGGGATCGCGGGGTTCGGCTGGGGTGCGACGTGGCTCGGGGCTGACGGGGAGCTCCACTCGCACCGCGACACCCGGGCCTTCCGCGACGACCCGGCGCGCGACGCCCTGGGCGCCACGGAGACCACCAGCCTGCTCGTCCACCTCCGCCGGCCGTCGCGCCTGAGCACCCTCCAGCTGCCGGACACTCAGCCGTTCGTCGATCCCGCGGGACGGTTCGCGTTCAGCCACAACGGCGAGCTGGCCCGCTGGCAGGGCGCCCGCGCCGCCTATCGGGAGGAGGGCCGGATCGAGGGGCGCGCGGACAGCGAGGTGGCCCAGCGCTGGCTCGAGGACGCCTGGTCGGAGGACGTGCCGGCGCCCGCGCTGCTCAATCGCCTCCACGACGGCTTCGGCGGGCTCGCGAACCTCGCGATCCTGGGCCGCGACGGCGCGTGCCACCACTACGCGGGCAACCCGGAGAACCCGGTGTTCACGTTCCGGCTCGGGGGGATCGGGATCGCCTCGACGGCCATCTACTCCATCGACCGGTCCCTGTTCCGCTATGCGGCCCCGGGCGCAACCCGCCGCCGGCTGGCGCGTCCCGCGACCACGATCGCGCTCGACGAGCGCGGGGAGCCCACGGTGGCGTCGGCCGGGGTCGGCCAGACGGCCTGAGGTCGCAGCTTCGGGGGATGGAGGCTGACGTGAGCGACACCGCGACCCTCGCGACACCGGTGCCCGGGGTCCCCGAGGACGCCGGGGACGGCGCGCGGCCGACGCAGCTCCTGCCGCTGAGCCAGCTCGCCCGCATCTCCGCGTACTGGCTGGGCCTCACCGCGATCGATGCCGCCGTGGGGCTGTTCGTCACCAATCGCCTCGAGTTCGAGGGCCTCGTCCCGCACGACGATGTCGGCAAGTCGATGCTCGTCATTGGCGTCTGGGCGGCGATCATCGGCATCCTCATCCAGCCCACCGTCGGGTACATCTCCGACTTCACGGTCTCACGCTGGGGCCGCCGCAAGCCGTACATCGTGTTCGGCAGCCTGTTCGACGTGGTCTTCCTCCTGGGCATCGCGATGGGCAGCTCGGTGCTGATGCTGGCCGGGTTCATGCTCCTGCTGAGCGTGAGCACGAACATCGCGCGGGGCCCGTTCCAGGGCTATGTCCCGGACCTCGTCGCCGAGCCGCAGGTCGGCCTCGCGAGCGGGATGGTCGGCCTGATGCAGGTCGTCGGCAACGTGACCGGGTTCCTGCTCGTGTCGATCTCCGTCAGCCTCGGGGTGATGGAGCTGTCGCTCGTCGCCGTGGCGATCGTGGAGGTCGTCACGATGGCCAGCGTCGTCCTGCGCGTGGGCAAGGGCCTGCCACCCAAGCCGCGTCATGGGAAGTCGTGGACGCGGATCGCGCGCGAGGCCTGGGCGACGGACATCCTCCGCGAGCGCTCGTACGTCTGGCTGCTCGTCTCCCGGCTGCTGTTCCTCACGGCGGGCTCCCTCCTCGTCAACTTCGTCGTGATCTACCTCGGCCGGTCGTTCGGGATGGAGCAGGTCCAGGCGAACGAGATGTACGTCGCGATCCTCGTGGTCGTCGTGCTCGCGAACGTCGTCGCGATCCTGCCGTCCTCGAAGGTGTCCGACCGGGTTGGCCGCAAGCCGCTGATCTACGTCGCCTGCGTCGGCGGCGCGGTGGGTGCCGCGATCATCGCGGTGACGCCGTCGATCCCGATCGCCCTCGTCGGCGCGGCCCTGTTCGGGGCCGCCAACGGGACCTTCCTTGCCGTCGACTGGGCCCTGATGACCGACATCATCCCGCGGGCCAGCGCCGGGCGGTACATGGGCATGAGCAACGTCGCGACGGGCTCGGCGACGCCCATCTCGATCGCGATCGGCGGCATCGTGCTGGACCTGGTCTCGGGGAGCGGCAACGACCCGTTCAGCCCGCGGGCCGTGTTCCTCATGGCGGTCGCGCTGTTCGCCGTCGCCGCGGTGACGCTCCGCCCGGTCGTGGAGCCGCGTCGGGGCGCCGGCGGCATGCTCGAGGCGGCCGCCGCGGCCTGACGCGGCCCACGCTCAGGGCTCCGGGTCGAACCCGACGAAGCGGCGGGCCGCGAGCCGTCCCGCGTGGGCGGTGGCGGCCAGCTGGGGTCCGGGTGCCGCCCGGAAGCCGGCCGTCCACGAGCCGACCCTGGCGGCCAGGCGGCCGATCGCGGCGCGCCAGGCGGACAGGCGCAGGAACGCGAACGGGTCGTTGAGCCGCCACCACCACGGGACGGCGGACCAGATGAACACGAGGTAGTCCGCCCGGAAGGGCCGCTCCCCGAACCCGAACAGCACCTGCATCTGGATGATCGTCAGCGGGAGCATCGCGAGCGACAGCAGCATGGAGATCAGCAGGAACACGAGGCCCCAGCCGCGGGCCTTCGCGGGCAGGACCAGCCACAGCGGTGCCGGGACCCACTTCATCCAGGTCGCGATCGCCCACATGGCACCCCCGAGCCGCGGGCCGGTGAAGTGCGCGCCGAACACCATCAGCGCGAGGAGGACGTTGATGTTCCCCGTGTCGAGGTTGGCGGCCATCGGGAACGCGAGCAGGGTCACCAGGATGGCCGTCGGCAGGGGGCGCATCGAATACGCCCAGCGGATCGACCACAGGAGCAGGAGGATCGTCCCGCCGCGCCACGCGAACCACGCGACCTCCCACGGCAGCAGCGCCCACGGGGCGAACAGCGGCAGCATCCACGGGGCGTACACGTAGGGCAGGAACGGCCCCGTGGGGTGGTACGGATTCCCGCCCTCGAGCCAGATCCGGACCGCCGCCCAGTAGGCCTGTGCATCGGCGCCGGCGCCCTCGCCGCGGGCGGTCATGCCGGCGAGCGCGAGCGCGAACGCGACGATGAGCAGGCCCATCGCGATCGCCCGGCGGGGCTCGCGGATGCGCACGACCTCGCGCCGGAGCGCGCGCCGGACGACCCCGGCCCGGCGCGCACGGCTCGTCGGGACCGAGCCGCCGGTCGCGGGGGTGACTGGCGCGCTGTGGGAGGTCATCAGGTGCGCATTCTCGCGCGCCGGGCGGGGCGGTGCGCGACCCGGTCCGGGCACTCGGCCGCCTCCCCGCAGGAACCCGCCCGCGTCCGGGGCGCTGCTAGACTCCGCGCACCATGACGCAGGGCACCGTGATCGTGATCGGCGGCGCGGAGGACAAGGTCAGGGACCGCCTCATCCTCGGCCGGTTCGTCGCGCTCGCGGGCGGGCGTGACGCGCGAATCGCCGTCATCTCGACGGCCTCCTCGATGGGGCCCGAGGCCGGCGCGCGCTACCGGGACATCTTCACGGAGCTCGGGGCGGCCAGCGTCTCGCCCCTCCATGCCGAGACGCGGACGCAGGCCAACGACGAGCACATCGCGCGCCAGGTCCGAGAGGCGACGGGGGTGTTCATGACCGGCGGCAACCAGCTCCGGCTGTCGTCGATGATCGGCGGGACGCGGCTCGCGGACGCGATCATGACCCGCTTCCAGGCCGGGTCCGTGGTGGCGGGGACGTCCGCGGGGGCGTCCGCGGTGTCGTCGCACATGATCGCGTTCGGGGCGTCGGGCGCGACGCCGAAGCACCGCATGGCGCAGATCGCCGCGGGCCTGGGACTGCTGCCGGGCGTCATCGTGGACCAGCACTTCCAGCAGCGGAACCGGCTGGGCCGGCTGCTCTCGCTGATCGCGCAGAACCCGTCGCTGCTGGGCCTGGGGGTGGACGAAGACACGGCGGGGGTCGTGGGGCCGGACTCGATCATGGAGGTCATCGGCCGGGGGTCGGTGACGGTCGTGGATGGGGCCGCGTCCGAGACCGATGCGTGGGAGATCCGGGGCCATCG
>JAICUV010000140.1 GCA_025935655.1 Chloroflexota bacterium
CGAGCCGCATCTCGACGCGGGGCGGCTCGTGTTCGCGGGCGTGGACTACGAGGCGATCCTGCGGGCCGCCGAGGCCGAGGCCGACGTCGTCATCTGGGACGGGGGCAACAACGACCTCCCGTTCTACAAGCCGGACCTGATGATCACGGTCGCCGACCCGCTGCGCCCCGGCGACGAGCTGGGCTACCACCCGGGCGAGTCGAACATGCGCCTGGCCGACGTCATCGTCATCAACAAGGTGGACTCCGCGACGCCCGAGGGCCTCGAGTCGGTCCGCCGGGCGATCAGGGAGGTCAACCCGCGGGCGGCCGTCGTCGAGGCACGGTCCTCGCTGGCGCTGGAGGGCGGCGAGATCCGCGGCCGGTCGGTCGCGGTCGTCGAGGACGGGCCGACGCTCACCCACGGCGGCATGACCTACGGGGCAGGCGTGGTGGCGGCCAGGCGCTTCGGCGCCTCGGAGATCGTCGACCCGGTGCCGTACGCAACGGGCGAGCTCGCGGCGACGCTGGCGAAGTACCCCAAGCTGGAGCGGCTCCTCCCGGCGATGGGCTATGGGCCCAAGCAAGTGCACGAGCTCGAGTCCGCGCTCGCGGCGATCCCCGCCGACGTCGTCCTCGCGGCGACGCCGATCGATCTCCGCCGGGTGCTCACCCTCAGCAAGCCGGTCGTCCGCGTCCGCTACGAGCTGGAGCCGGTCTCCGGCGACCTCGAGACGCCGCTCGGGCCGGTCATCGCGCGCGCGACGGAGGCCCACGCGCTGACGCGCTAGGGATTCCACCGCTTGCACGCCGGGCCGGTCGTGGCGCACGCTGCGGCCGGCCCGGCGATTCACGGGCGTGACGTGGGGGAGCCAATGCGGGCGCGGGCGTCGAACGCAGTCGGTCACATGATCGCGAGCATCGCCTTCGTGACAACCCTCGCGGCGTGCGGCCAGCTCCCGGTCGGGCCGGCGGTGGACCCGGAGCAGACGCAGTCGCCGTGGGTCGTCGTCCGCGAGGGCCGTGCGGACGTCAACGGCGACGGGACCGCCCTCTCGATCGAGACGCCCGAGTGGACATATGGCGGCAGCTTCGGGTTCGAGTGGATCGACGCGGGCGGCGCCCGTCACGACCGCGGGACGCCGGACTGCCTGCCACCCGGCGCCTCGCGGATGGTGCGCTTCGCGGCGACGGAGGTGACCGTCGACGGCAGCACCTGGCGTCCCATCGTGCTCGTTGACTGCCGATGACGCGGCCGTCGCGACTCGGCCTTCTGCTGGTGACGGTCGCCGCGGCCTCGTGCTCGCTCATCCCGGCCGCCGACCGCACCGACCCGTACGCCATCCACGTCGCCAATGGCACCGCCATCCCGGTCGAGATCGTCGTCAACGGTGTCGCGGCCGGGCGCGTGGGGTCGGGCACGGACCAGGTCGTGGACGGCGATGGCGCGGGTCCGCGTCCCTGGACGATCGTCGCGCTCACGGCCGGGACCGGGCGCGAGCTGCTGCGGTTCACGGTCGCCGATGGCGCCGTGGACATCGAGGGGCGCGACCAGCACGGGTCGGGCGGCCGCGCCGACCTGTCGTGCGGCCGGCTCGACGTGTACGTGGGGCCACCGATGCTCGGTCCGGCGCCGGGGCCCGGCGTCCCGGGAGACTGCCTGCCCTGATCCGGCCGCGCTCCGTCGCCAACAGAGGCGTCCTCGCCGTCGGGCAGGGACGACGACGCTGCTCGATGCGACGGGCGCCGTGGATGCCGCCGAGGGCGACCGCGAGATGACCGGCGGCGGGACCGGTCACGACTCCCGGGGCCCGCTGGGCGCGCCGTTCGGGACGAACGGCAGGCGATGCGAACGGCCGCTCGACGGACCATCGGGAGCGTCGAAGGAGACTCCCCATGCACGGAACCACCCGCCCGCGTCCGACCGTCCATCCCGCCGTCACCGGCGTCAACGCCGTGGTGTGGATCGAGCCCGGCCGCGCGCTCCTGGTCCGCGGGAGAGCGGACGGAGAGACGTCGTCCATCGAGACCCACATCCCGGATCGGCCCACGTCGACGCTCCCGGCGCTCGCGGCGGTCGCCCACCAGGTCGGCCCCGTCGACCGGGTCCTCGTCCTCGGGACCGACGAGCTGCGGACGGCGCTCGAGCGCGAGATCGTGGCCATCGGGCATCGACCCGAGACCATCCAGGACGCCGTCCTCGAGGGTCCCGTGGATACCGACGTCCTTCTCGCGAAGCTGCGGCGGCTCGCCTAGGGGAGACGCACGTGCTGGTCATCGACGGCGTCCCCATCCGTCGCCGCCTCGGATCGGCCTATGCCCGTGCCCGCCTCGCTGAGGCGCTGTTCGACATCGCCCGCGAGGGCATGGATCCCGCGCTCGTCGGACCGTCGGCGCCGGCCGCCCGCGCCTGGCTGCGGGTCGCGCTCGAGCAGCCGATCGCGCGCGCCAGCGACGCCGCGCTCGACCGGTTCTGCGCGGAGCTGGAGGTCCTCGCCCTCGGCGCGCCGCCGCGGGTCCGTGCGGCGTTCGGGACCGGCATCGAGCTGGACGACGGGACGGCCACCAGCGAGGCCATGGTCGAGCACGTGCGGGCCACGAGACAGGAGCGGCGCCGATGACCGCCTCGGCCCGCCAGGGCCTGGCGAGCGGCGCCGCGCCCGGCGATGGGGTTGCCGCGCGCCGCTCCGTCCCGTTCGCCGCGGGCCGTCCGGCAGGGGGCGGCGGCCGACAGGCCCGAGGGTCGGGTGGCTGACGGCACTCCCGCGACGATCCCCGCCGGAGTGAGCATCTGGATGCGGGCCCGGAGCGCGCGACCACGTCGTGTGCGCTCCGCCCGACGATCGCGAGGTTCCACCTCCATGACGCTCTCGACGATCTCGCTGGCCACGGACGACCCGGTGGCGGCGCTCTCCGCATCGTGGTTCGGGACGGGCCTGAGCCCAGAGGCCGTCGCCCGGCTCGCCGGGATCGCCCAGGTGCGGAGCATCGAGCCGGGGACGGCGCTCACCCGCGAGGGATCGCTCACCGAGGCCCTGGGCATCGTCCTGTCGGGGCGGGTCGCCCTGCGCACCCTCGTCCCGGAGCGGGGCATGGTCACGATCCTGACGGTCGAGCCCGGCGACGTCGTCGGCTGGTCCGCCCTCGTCCCGCCGCACCGCGCCACGTCGGAGGCCGTCGCCATCGAGCCGGTCATGCTGCTGGAGCTCCCCGGCGAGAAGCTCCGGGCACTCCTCCGGGCAGACCATGCGCTCGCGGCCTCGGTCTATCCGCGGGTCCTCCAGGCGGTCAGCCGCCGGTTGGCCGCGACCCGGCTCCAGCTGCTCGACCTGTTCGCGCGCGACGAATGGCGCCACAGCGAGGTCGTCCCGTGGTAGTCGACGAGCGCATGCCCTACGCGCCGTACCCGTCCCCCGCAGGGACCGCGGTCGCCGCGCCGCCGTCGCCGGTCGCCTCCGCGAACGGGTCGGGCCCCTGGTTCCTCGCCCGCGCGAACCTCGGCGTGCTCATCGACCTCCTTCGCGAGGACGGCCGGACGGTCATCGGGCCCAAGGTCGTGGACGACGCGGTCGTGTACGACGAGATCACCTCGGTGGACGATCTGCCTGCGGGCATCGGCGACGAGCAGTCGCCCGGGCACTACGGCCTGGTCCAGAAGCACGACCGCCGGGTGTTCGACTACGCGGTGGGGCCGCTGAGCCCGAAGCGCTGGACGTTCCCGCCGGTCGTGCCGCTCAACGTCGGTCGCCGGGACGGCCGGGCCGTGACCTTCGAGCCGGCGGCCATCGATCCGCCGGCGCTCGCGTTCCTGGGCGTGCGCGCGTGCGAGCTCGCCGCCCTCGGGATCCAGGACCGCGTGTTCCTGGGCGGCCCCTACACCGACGAGGACTACCGCGCCCGGCGCCGCAACGCGCTGGTCATCGCCGTCAACTGCACGACCGCGTCGTCGACCTGCTTCTGCACCTCGATGGGCACCGGTCCCGAGGCGCGCGGCGGCTACGACCTCGTGCTCACCGAGCTCGACGAGGGGTTCACGGTCCGCGCCGGCTCGCCCGAGGGCGCCGACCTCGTCGCGCGGCTCCCCGTCCGGGGCGCGGACGCCGGCCAGATGTTCCGGGCCGCGGAGGCCGTGGGCAAGGTCGCCGCGATGATGGGCGACCCGGTCCCGACCGCGGGGCTCCACGACCGGCTGCTCGCCCAGTTCGACAGCCCGCGCTGGGCCGCCATCGCCGAGCGCTGCCTCTCGTGCGCCAACTGCACGATGGTCTGCCCCACCTGCTTCTGCTCGTCCGTCACGCAACGCTCCGACCTCGACGGCGACGTGTCCACGAGCGAGCGCGTGTGGGACTTCTGCTTCACCGCTGGGTTCGCCAAGGTCGCGGGCGGGAACTTCCGCAGCCGCCCGCGCGACCGCTACCGGCAGTGGCTGACCCACAAGTTCGCGACCTGGGTGGACCAGTTCGGCACCTTCGGGTGCGTGGGCTGCGGCCGCTGCGTGACGTGGTGCCCGGTGGGGATCGACATCCGCGCGGAGCTGCTCCAGATCGCGCCGCCGCTCGCCGCCCGTCCGGAGCCTGCGCGGGCGCGCCCCGTCGCCTCGACGCCCGGCTCGTTCGCGACGGCACGCATCGTCGCGGTGCGACCCGAGACCGACGACGTCACGACGCTCACCGTGGGCGACGTGGACCCGGCGTTCCTCGCCGGCGAGTTCGGGCAGTTCGCGATGGTCGCCGTGCCCGCCTTCCCGCCGCTGCCGATCTCGATCAGCCGGTTCGGCCGCGACACCATCGACCTCACGATCCGCGCCGCCGGCCCGGCGACCGCCGCGATCATCGGCCTCGGTCCGCGTGACGAGATCGGGCTCCGGGGACCGCTGGGCTCCAGCTGGCCGATCGAGCGCGCGATGGGCCACGACGTCGTCATCGTGACCGGCGGCATCGGCCTCGCGCCCCTCCGCCCGCTCATCGACGGGATCCTCGCCCAGCGCGACCGGTTCGACGCGATCCACCTGTACTACGGCGCCCGGACCCCGGCGGACCAGCTGTACCGCGAGGAGCTGCGCGGCTGGGCCGCCCGCGGCGACATCGACGTCCAGCTGACCGTCGACCGGGCCGGTCCCGGGTGGACCGGACCGGTGGGCGTCGTGACCCACCTGTTCGACCGCGCGACCTGGGACGGCGACCGCTCGCTCGCCTTCGTGTGTGGCCCGGAGCGGATGATGGAGGCGACGGTCGAGGCCCTCGAGGGCCGCGGTCTCGCCCCCGACCGGATCTTCGTCACGCTCGAGCGCCACATGGAATGCGGGATCGGGCTGTGCGGGCACTGCCAGACCGGGCGCCTGTTCGTGTGTCGAGACGGCCCCGTGTTCTCGCTCGCCCAGGTCGGCGACATCTTCGGCAGGGAGGGCATCTGATGGCCACCGTCGCCGCCCGACCTCGACTCCGCGTCGGCATCGTCAAGATGGCGTCCTGCGACGGCTGCCAGCTCACGCTCCTCGATCTCGAGGACGAGCTGCTGGCACTCGCGGACCGGTTCGAGATCGTGGAGTTCCCGGAGGCGAGCTCGCTGCGCTCGGCCGGCCCGTACGACGTCCTGCTGGTGGAGGGCTCGGTCAGCACGCCCGACCAGGCCAAGGAGATCCAGGAGCTGCGCCGCCAGGCGAAGCTGCTCGTGACCATCGGCGCCTGCGCCAGCTACGGCGGCATCCAGGCGCTGCGCAACTGGTCCGACCACGACGCGTTCCGCGCGGCGGTCTACGCCCACCCCGAGTACATCGAGTCGCTCGCGACCGCGACCCCCATCTCCGAGCACGTCAAGGTGGACCTCGAGCTCCACGGCTGCCCCATCTCCCCCGAGCAGCTGCGCGAGGTCCTCGTGTCGGTCGCGGTGGGCCGCCGGCCGCAGATCCGCGAGGAGGCGGTCTGCCTCGAGTGCAAGCGCAAGGGCGCCGTGTGCGTGATGGTCGCCCGGGGCATGCCCTGCCTGGGCCCCGTGACCCAGAGCGGCTGCGGCGCGTTGTGCCCCACCTTCGGACGCGGCTGCTACGGCTGCTTCGGCCCGCGCGAGCAGGCCAACGCGGCGTCGCTGGCGCGGACCTTCGCGCTCGGTGGACGCGAGGGCGAGGACGTGAGCCGCCTGTTCTCGGGGTTCACAGGTTGGTCCCCGCCGTTCCGGGCCGTCATCGCCGCGTACGGGGGCCCGCCCGGACAGACGCCCGAGCCCGTGCCCGTCGGCGCGGGCGCGGCCGTCCGCGATGCCACCACGAGCGAGGGGAGCCGCTGATGCACGGCGACAACGGCGGCACGCTCACGATCGACGCGCCGGGCAGCGACGGCGAGCGCGAGTTCAAGGTCCCGTACATCACCCGCGTCGAGGGGGAGGGGACGCTGCGCCTCACCGTCCGCGGCGGCGAGGTGGTGAACGCCCGCCTGCAGATCTTCGAGGCGCCCCGGTACTTCGAGCGACTCGTCGTCGGGCGGACGGGGGACGAGGTCCTGGACATCGTCGCGCGGATCTGCGGCATCTGCCCGATCGCGTACCAGATGTCCGCGGTCCACGCCTTCGAGGACCTCTACGGCGTGCGCATCGATCCGCAGGTCCGCGCCCTCCGGCGGCTGCTCTACTGCGGCGAGTGGATCCAGAGCCACGCCCTCCACGTCTACCTCCTCCACGCGCCCGACTTCCTGGGCTATCCCTCCGCGCTCGCGATGGCGGCCGACCACCGCGAGATCGTGGAGCAGGGGCTGGCGATCAAGAAGACCGGCAACCAGCTCATCGCCGCGCTCGGCGGGCGGCCCGTCCACCCGGTGTCGGTGCGCGTCGGCGGGTTCTCCAGGGTGCCGCGCAAGGCGGACCTCGACGCCGTCCGCGCGGCGCTCGACATCGCCGTCGAGCAGGCCCGGTCGACCGTGCGGCTCGTGGCCTCGTGGACGCCTCCCGAGCTCCACCACCCGCAGCCGCTGGTCGCGATGCGTCACCCGGCGGAGTATCCGTTCAACGACGGCCGGATCGTGTCGACCGACGGCATGGACATCGGGCCCCAGGCGTGGGGCACCCGGTTCGAGGAGCACCACGTCGAGGGCACCAACGCCCTCCATGCGCGGACCCTCGACGGCGCGGTCTACCTGCTCGGACCGACGGCGCGGATCGCGCTCGCGTCCGAGGGCCTGCACCCGCTCGCGTCCGAGGCGCTGGCCGAGACCGGCCTGCAGGAGGCGATCCGGGTCAACATCCACCGCTCGATCGTCGCCCGCGCGGTCGAGCTCCTGCATGCGTGCGCGGAGGCGCGAGACCTCATCGACGGGTACCGCCCGCCGAGCGAGCCGCGCGTCGCGTTCACGCCGCGACCGGGGATCGCGGCGTGGTCCACGGAGGCGCCGCGCGGCCTCCTCCACCACCGCTACGAGGTCGACGAGCACGGCCACGTGGTCCATGCCCAGATCGTCCCGCCGACCAGCCAGAACCAGGGTGCCATCGAGGCCGATCTCGCGGCGTTCGCGCCGACCGTCCTCGAGCTGCCCCACGCGGAGGCCACCCACCAGCTCGAGATGCTGATCAGGGCATACGACCCGTGCAGCAGCTGCGCGACCCACTTCCTCGATCTCCGGATCGTGGACGCGGGCCGCGGGGAGGGCATTGGATGACCCATCTTGCTCCGCCCTCGGTGCGGCTCCTCGTCTGCGGCAACGCCGACCGGGGAGACGACGGGGCCGCCCTGTCGGCCGTGGCGGTCCTGCTGCCCTCGCTGCCGGCGATGCTCCTGGAGCGCCTGGAGGTCCGCCGCTGCGGCCACCTCCGGGTGGAGGACCTGACCGACATCCCGGCCAACGAGATCGCGGTCGTCGTGGACGCCGCGGTGGGGATCGCCCCGGGCCACGTCGTCTCGCTGCCGATCGCCGCGATCGTCGGCGACCCGACCGCCCCGACGCCCCGCTCCTCGCATGAGCTGCCGATCGACCAGGTGCTCGGCCTCGCGGGCGTCCTGCGCCCGGGCGGCCTGCCCGAGGGGACGTTCATCGGTATCGGCGGCCGCCGCTTCGGCTACGGCAGGCCCCTGTCGCGCTCGGTCCGCCTCAACATGCCCGCGTTCCAGCAGGCCATCGCCGCCGAGCTCGGGCGGCTGACGCACGTCTCGCCGGAGGGCCCCGCGGCGCCGGGGTAGCCCGGCCGGGCTGACGGCCCGGCCATACGCACCCGCCTGCCCGGTCGCCCGTCCCGTCCCCCGGTCGCAGGCCGCGTCGCCCGGTCAGTCGCCCGCGGCCACCAGGGTCCGACGCCACGGGAGCGTGCCGCGCGATCGCGCGACGATGACCCCGGCGATGCACAGCGCCCCGCCCGCGATCGCGAGCGCCGGCGGCACCTCGCCCAGCAGCAGCCAGGCCATGCCGATGACGACGGGCGGCACGAGGTAGGTCATCGATCCGAGCCGGCCCGCGGACGAGCGGCTGAGCGCGAACGCCCACGTCGTGAACCCGATCGCCGTGGGGAACAGCCCGAGATAGACCATCCACGCGATGCTCGCCGGCTGGGCGGCGCCCAGGTCCGTGACGAGCGTCGGCAGGAACGGCAGGCACGCGATGGCGCCGGTGGCGCACGCCATCCATGTCACCTGGGCCGGGGGGAGCGCGCGGAGCGTCGGCTTCTGGAGCGTGACGCCGCCCGCGTAGGCGGTCGCCGCGGCGATGCACAGGGTGATCCCGAGCGGGGCGTTGCCGCCCGCCACCGGCGCGGACGACGACGCGACGCCGATGACCAGCGTCCCGATGAACGCGACCGCGATCCCGGC
>JAICUV010000054.1 GCA_025935655.1 Chloroflexota bacterium
CCGTCCCCGAGCTCCATCGACGCGGCACCGACACACACGGTGAACACGGGCGGAGCGGCACCGAAGAGCTCGCGGGCGAGGGAGGCGAGGCGCGCGGGCTCGACGTGATGTGACCAGGCCGCGGCGTCGTGTGCGGCCGGATCGACTCGGGCCACCGCGAGCTCGCCGGGCGCCGGTCCGATGCCCGCGTCCACGAGGACCACGAGCGATGCCCCGGCGATGTCGGGCGCGAGCTCCGGCGCCAGCTGATGCCGCGTCCGCAGGTCGGCGCCGGCGAGCCGGGGGTCGGAGGCCAGCCGTTCCACGACCGCCGGGCCGGCCCCGTCGTCGCCACACAGCGGGTTGCCGTAGCCGACCACGAGCACGCGGCCGACGGCGGCCGTGGTCACCGTGCGAGCTCGGACAGCACCGCGCCATCGGGCGCCAGCAGCTGGACGCGGAGGGCCATCTTGCCGAGCGCGTGCGTGGAGCAGGAGAGGCACGGGTCGTAGCAGCGGATCACCGCCTCGACGCGGTTGAGCATCGACTCCTCGAGCGCGTCGCCCTTGACGTAGCGCCGCGCGACCTGGAGCACCGCGCGGTTCATCGCCATGTTGTTGTGCCCCGTGGCGATGACGAGGTTCACCCACTGGACGATGCCGTCGTCGTCCACCCGGTAGTGGTGCATGAGCGTCCCGCGCGGGGCCTCGGACACACCGATCCCCTCGTTGCGGTTGATGCCGGCGACGGAGCGCACGTGCGACGACAGGATGTCCGGGCCGCGGAGCAGCTCCTCGATGCGCTCGATGGCGTTGAGCGTGTCGATCAGCCGGGCGTAGTGGTAGTGGAACGACGAGCCGGCGACCCGCCCGACGCGCCAGCGGAACTTCTCCAGCTCCTCATCGGCGCGTGGGGTCCCGGTCCGCTCGGCGACGTTGAGGCGGGCGAGCGGCCCGACGCGGTAGATGCCGTCCGGGTAGCCCATCGGCTTCCAGTACGTGGTCTTGAGGAACGACCACGGCTCGACGGCCTCGCCGATGTAGTCGTTGAACTGCTTCGGGTCGATGCGGTTGGCGAGCGGCTGCCCGTCCGCGTCGATGACCCGCAGCCAGCCGCCGTAGTGGTCCACGCTCCCCTGGCGGTCCACGAGGCCCATGAACGCCGAGCGGAAGTTGCCGAAGGTCGCGGCCTCCTCCTCCCAGCGGAGCATGTCCGTCTTGTACCAGGCGATCGCGCGCTCCACGGCGGCGAGCGCCTCCGGGACGCCGGCGAGGATCCGGTCGCGGACGTCCGCGGTCAGCTGGAACGCCACGCCGCCCGGCACGATGCCCTCCGGGTGGATGCGCTTGCCGCCCAGCCACTCGATGATCTGCTGACCCCACTTGCGCAGCTCGATGCCATCGCGGGCGAGCTGCGGGTTCCTGCGCGCGACGCCGACGATGTTGCGCAGCGCCGGGTCCGCGTCGAACCCGAACAGCAGGTCGGGCGACGAGAGGTGGAAGAACGACAGCGCGTTGGACTGGACGATCTGGCCCAGGTTGATCACGCGGCGCAGGTCGGCGCCCGTCGGCGTCGGCTCCACGGCCATGATGTCGTCCACGGCCTTGGCCGAGGCGATGAGGTGGCTGACCGGGCAGATGCCGCAGATGCGCGCCATGAGCGCGGGCATCTCGTGGACCGGCCGGCCCTGCGTGATGCGCTCGAAGCCGCGGAACTGGGTCACGTGGAAGTGGGCGTCCGTGACCTCGCCCCGCTCGTCGAGCTGGATGGTGATCCGGGAGTGGCCCTCGATCCGGGTGACGGGATCGATCGTGATGGTCTGCGTCATCGTCGGTCCCCTCAGCGCCCGAACCGGGCGCCGGCGACCGCTGGGGTGCGGCCCGACAGCAGGTCGTCGAGCATGGTGTAGATGAGGTCCGCGTGCGGCGGACACCCGGGCAGGAACACGTCCACCGTCACGACCCGGTTGACCGGCTGCGAGGTGGGCAGCAGTCGCGGGAGGTGCTCCGTCGGCAGCATCGGGTTGCGGGTGACGTTCTCGCGGTAGGCGCGGTCCATGAGCGGCGCCACCCCGATCGGGTTGCGCATCCCGGGCACGTTGGACGTGACCGCGCAGTCGCCGAAGGCGACGAGGATCGCCGACCGCTCGCGCACCTGCCGGATGCGGTGGAGGTCCTCGTCCGTGGAGACGGCGCCCTCCACGAGGCAGACGTCGACGTTCTCGGGAAACTCCTTGACGTCCACCAGCGGCCCGTAGACGAGGTCGGCGCGCTCGAAGATGTCGAGCAGCCGCTCGTCGAGGTCGAGGAGCGACATGTGGCAGCCCGAGCAGCCGTCCAGCCAGACGGTGGCGACACGCGGCTTGCTCACAGCCCCCGCTCCTCTTCCCGCACGCGCAGCCAGGGCAGGAACGGCCGCCTGTCCTTGGAGCCCGCGGCGACCGGGCGTCCCTTCTCGAACAGCGCACCCGTGGGGCAGACCTGGACGCACTTGCCGCAGCTGGTGCAGGTCGGCGACTCGCCCCATGGGATGCCCATGTCCGTCTGGACCCGGGTCTCCAGGCCGCGGTGCATGACGTCCCAGGTGTGCGCGCCCTCGATCTCGTCGCACACGCGGACGCAGCGGAGGCACAGGATGCACCGGTTGTGGTCGATCGCGAACAGCTTGTGGCTGGCGTCGATGTCGACCTGGGGGCTGATCCGGGGCAGCTCGAAGTGGGTCAGCGACAGGTCGTCCGCGAGCCCCTGGAGCTCGCAGTGGTTGTTGGCCACGCACACGGCGCACACGTGGTTGCGCTCGAGGAACAGCATCTCGGTCGCCGCCCGCCGGTATTCCTGGAGCGTGTCCGAGTGGGCCGTGACCTCCATTCCCTCGGCGATCTGCGTGGTGCACGCGGCCGCGAGCCGCGGGGAGCCGGCGATCTCGACGACGCACAGGCGGCAGGCGCCGCGGTCGTGGATCCCCGGCAGGTGGCACAGGCCCGGGATGTCGATCCCGTTCTCCTCCGCCACGTCCATGATCGTCTGGCCCTCGCTGCCGGCGACGTCCCGGCCGTCGATGGTCAGGGTGTAGACGGTCGTCATGCCATCACCTCGGCCGGCTGCTCGATCGTGCACACGCCGGCGGGACAGACCTTGTCCACGATGTGGGCCAGGTACTCGTCACGGAAGTAGCGGAGGGTGCTGAAGATCGGGTTGGGTGCGCCCTGGCCCAGCCCGCAGAGCGACATCCGCTGGACGATGCCGGCCAGGCGCTCGAGCTGGTCGAGGTCGTCCATCGTGGCCCGGCCGGTGGAGATGCGGTCCAGCAGCATCCACAGCTGGGTGGTGCCCACGCGGCACGGGACGCACTTGCCGCACGACTCGTCGCGGCAGAAGTCCATGAAGTACTTCGCCACGTCGACCATGCAGGACGTGTCGTCCATGACGATCATGCCGCCCGAGCCCATGAACGAGCCGAGCTCGATGAGCGACTCGTAGCTGACCGGCATGTCGAGGAACTCGGCGGGGATGCAGCCCCCGGATGGGCCGCCGGTCTGGACCGCCTTGAACGGCCGGCCGTCGACGATGCCGCCGCCGATGTCGTACACGATCTCCCGCAGGGTCATGCCCATCGGGACCTCGACCAGCCCGGTGTTGACGATCCGTCCGGCGAGGGCGAAGACCTTGGTCCCCTTGCTCCTGCCGAGGCCGATGTCCGCGTACCAGTCGGCGCCGCGGCGGAGGATCGCGGGCACGTTGGCGAAGGTCTCGACGTTGTTGATCAGCGTCGGGCAGTCGAACAGCCCCGAGACCGCCGGGTACGGCGGCCGCGGCCGCGGCGTCCCGCGCTTGCCCTCCACGGAGGCGATGAGCGCGGTCTCCTCGCCGCACACGAAGGCGCCCGCGCCCAGCCGGACCTGGACGTCGAAGTTGAACGAGGTGTCGGCGATCCCCGCGCCGAGGTAGCCGGCCCGCTGGGCGTTCCGGATGGCGAGGCGGAGTCGCGCCACCGCGAGCGGGTACTCCGCGCGGCAGTAGACGTAGCCCTCGGTGGCGTGGACGGCGAACGCGGCGATCGCCATGCCCTCGAGGATCCGGTAGGGATCGCTCTCCAGGACGCTGCGGTCCATGAACGCGCCGGGGTCGCCCTCGTCCGCGTTGCAGATCACGTACTTCTGGGTGCCGCTCGCCTTCGCGACGGTCGTCCACTTGAGGCCCGTCGAGTAGCCGGCGCCGCCGCGGCCGCGCAGGCCGCTGCGGGTGATGACCTCGCGGACCTCCGTCGAGGTCATCTCGTTGAGCACGGTGCGCAGCGCCTCGTAGCCGCCGTGGGCGACGTAGTCGTCGAGGCTCTCCGGGTCGATCGCGCCGAAGTTCTCGGTCGCGACGCGCACCTGGGCGGCGAAGAACGGCGGCTGCGGTCGGCGCGGGTCGCCGGGGGAGACGGCCGCCAGCGCGCTCGCGATCTCGCCGACCGAGTCCGGGGTGACCAGCGTGAACAGCTGGCCCGTCTCGGGGATCTCGACCAGCGGGCCGGCCGCGCACAGGCCGAGGCAGCCGACGCGGCGGACGGCGACGTCCTGCATGCCGGACTCGGCCACCGCCCCGGCGAGCGCGGCGGTGATCTCCTGGGCCTGCGCCGACATGCAGCTCGCCGCCTGGCACACGTTGGCGGACGCGCGGGTCGGCTGACCCTCGGCGACGGCCAGGCCGGCGCCGGCTGCCGGGGCCCGCCGCACGGGCCGCTCCGGCGCGGGCTGTTCGCTCACATCGCCTCCAGTCGGGCGACCAGGTCGCCCGCGTTCGCCTTGCCCTGGACCTCGCCGTCGACGATCACGGCGGGGGCGAGGCTGCACGCGCCGACGCAGCGCGCCGTCAGGACGGAGACCTTGCCGTCGGCCGTCGTCTGCTTGGGCCTGACGCCGAGGTCGCGCTCCAGGCCGGCCAGGATCGCCTTCGCGCCGTTGATGTAGCAGGCCGTGCCGGTGCACACGACGCACGTGTGCTCGCCCTGCGGCCGGAGGGTGAAGAACGAGTAGAAGGTCGCGACCCCGTAGACCCGGGAGTGCGGGACCCCGAGCGTGTCGCCGACGTAGAGGAGGGCGCCCTCGTCGAGGAAGCCGAACGCCTCCTGGGCGGCGTGGAGCGCCTCGATGAGCGCCTCGGGCCGGTCGCCCATGCGCCGCATCCGCGTCTCGACGATCTTCCACCGCTTGTCGTCGGTCGGGGGTGTGGGCTTGACGTACAGGGCGGGCATGCGCGCCTCCAGGCAGACCCTTGCAGCCGTCGAGGCGGGGTGCGCACGAGGCTCACGGGCGGTGGGACGCATCGCGGTAGACATGACGCTACCGCCGCGCACTGTCGATGCCGGGGGCCGGTCGTCCCGTCTGCGGCACTGGTGAGGTCGAGACCGACCCTGCCGGTCGGGTCGCGCGGACAGGACGAAGGGCCGCGGATCGACGATGCTCGAGATCAGGCTGGCGCGGGGTGACCGGTCACCGCACCTCGGTGGCGTCCGCCCTGCTGCCCCTCAGCCTCGCGGCATGGCGGTCAGCCCGTAGCGGGCGATGACGTCCTCCAGCCAGTCCGGCTGCGCGAACGGGAGGCCGTACCGATCGCCCAGCGCCGCGACGGCCGACGGCTCGAAACCCGGCGCTGCCGTCATGTCCGAGAGCTCGCGGAAGAAGCCCTCGAACCCGGGCGGCGAGATGATCTCGATCATCCGGGCCGGCGTGGTCCCGGCGTTCCACATCGCGTGCACCTGGCCATGCGGCTTGACGATGTAGCCGCCGGCACCGAGCACGACCTCCTGGTCCTCGGACCGGAAGCCGATCTCGCCCTCGAGCACGATCGAGTACTCGTCCTCGCGCGTATGGAGATGCGGCGGGACGAGCGCCCCGACCGCGAACGGGTGCTCGACGATGGAGAGCGCGCCGCCGGTGTCGACCGCCTCGACCTTGAACACGACGCCGACGCCGGGTGCGAGCCCGCCCGTTCTCCCCTCACCGGGCAGCACGACCTTGACACCGGGGGCCGTCGGGGCGAGGTGGATGGCCATGGAGTGCTCCTTCGGGGTTGACACGATGAACAGTGCTGTATTCTGAATATCGGCGGAGGTCCTGTCAAGATTGAATAAACAGCACAGTACACGCAAAGAATCTGCACGGCGCCCGTACGTCATGCGGCGCCGGGCGGACCTGGTGGACGCGACGCGAGCCCGGATCACCGCGGCTGCGATGCGCCTCCACACGTCGGTGGGCCCGTCGGGAGCCTCGATCGCCGCGATCGCCGCCGAGGCCGGCGTGACGCGCCTGACCGTGTATCACCACTTCGCGAACCAGGACGAGATCTTCGGCGCGTGCATGGCGCACTGGGCGGCGATCCACCCGCGGCCCGACGTTGCGGCGTGGCAGACGGTCGCCGGCCTTGAAGCGCGGGCACGGCATGGCCTGCGCGAGCTCTACGCCTGGTACGTCGACACAGGCGAGGACCTCTACCCCATCCACCGCGACATCGCCCTCGTGCCCCCGGGCGCACGCCAGGCAATCGAGGCGACGGAGCGCCGCACGGCGGCCGCCCTGCTCGACGACACGGCCTTCGCGCCCGAGCGTCGACGTCGCCTCCTGGCGGTGGCCGGCCACGTGGTCGACCTGGAGACGTGGCGGTCGCTGGTCGTCAAGCAGGGGCTCGCGTGGGACGAGGCCGTGGAGGTCGCGGTCGCGCTCCTCGTCGCGGTGGGCCAGGGTGCCGGGGCGCCCAGCGGCGACGACCGGCCATGAATCGACACGGACCCCCGGGTCGGAGGTCCGTGAGGTGGTCGGAGGTGGCGCGCCCGGCGGGATTCGAACCCACGACCCCCAGCTCCGCAAGCTGGTGCTCTATCCACTGAGCTACGGGCGCCTGTGACTGGCGGAGAGGGAGGGATTCGAACCCTCGGAGCAGGTTACCCCACTCGGCGGTTTAGCAAACCGCTGCACTAGACCTCTATGCGACCTCTCCGTGCAGCGCGGGGGATCATACCAGCCCTGACCCGGGGTCCGGTTGACGCGGGACCCTGCCACCCGCTACCGTCGGCCATCCGATGTGCGCCATCTATCGCTTTACCTGCCCGGCATGACCGTTCCCGGAGACTGAGAGACCCGGGGTGTGCGGGTCGTGCCGGGAGAGCAGAGGTCCCAGACCTCTGCTTTTTTAGTTGCCGAGCCAGCCGACGAGACAGCAAGGAAGCTTGAAACACGATGTTCGTGGTGATGCGGGCCGGGGCCACCGAGGCCGAGGTCAACGGCGTGAAGGGCCTGATCCTGGCCGAGGGGCTGACGCCGTTCGAGAACGCCGGCACCCACCGGACCGTGATCGCCGTCGTGGGCGAGATCGGAAAGCGGCGGGAGCCGCTCAAGGCGCGCCTCGAGGCGACCCAGGGCGTCGCGCAGGTGACCGCGATCTCCAAGCCGTACAAGCTGGTCTCGCGCGAGTTCCACCCGGAGGACACCGTCATCCGCGTCCTCGACGCCGTCATCGGCGACGGGAGCCTCACCGTGATGGCCGGTCCGTGCTCCGTCGAGAGCCGGGACCAGCTCATGGAGACCGTGGACTTCGTGTGCGAGCGCGGCGCGACGGTGATCCGCGGCGGCGCCTTCAAGCCGCGCACGAGCCCGTACAGCTTCCAGGGCCTGGGCGTGGAGGGACTGCGCTATCTCGCGGAGGCGCGCGAGCGGACGGGCATGCCCGTCATCACCGAGGTCATGGAGCCGTCCCAGGTCGACATCGTGGCGGAGTACGCCGACATCCTCCAGATCGGCACCCGCAACATGCAGAACTTCTCGCTGCTGCTCGCGTGCGGGCGCTCGAGTCGGCCCGTGATGCTCAAGCGCGGCTTCGGCGCGACCATCGAGGAGTGGCTCATGGCCGCGGAGTACATCGCGTCCGCGGGCAACGGCCAGGTCATCCTGTGCGAGCGCGGCATCCGCACGTTCGAGACCACGACCCGCAACACGCTCGATCTCACGGCGGTCCCCCTCGTCCACCACCTGACCCACCTGCCGGTCGTCGTCGACCCGTCCCATGCGACCGGGAAGCGCTGGCTCGTCAAGCCGCTGGCGATCGGCAGCGTCGCGGTGGGCGCCGACGGGATCATGGTCGAGGTCCATCCGCGCCCCGACGAGGCGCTCTCGGACGCCGAGCAGCAGCTGGACTTCCCGATGTTCGAGTCGATGATGACCGCGATCACGGGCGTCCACGCCCACGTCAAGGACCTCCACGGCGATCTGCTCCGGGCATCGGGCGCCGCGGCCGGCGCCGGGGACTGAGCGCATGACCACGGGCAACGTCCCGGCCCGGGCGCCGGTCGGCGGCAGCGCGGCCGACCAGGCGATGGTCGTGCGGCCGGCGGGCCGGCTCCGCGGCACCCCCGCGCTCCCCGGCGACAAGTCGATCTCGCACCGGGCGCTCCTGCTCGCGCTCCTCGCCGAGGGCGAGAGCACGATCGCGGCCGCGGGCGACGGCGAGGACGTGCGGACGACGGCGGCGATCATCGCGGCGCTCGGGGCGGGCGTGGAGCGGACGGGCGTGGGCGGCGGCCGGGTCGACTACCGGGTCGTGTCGCCGGGCGGCGCCGCACTCACCGAGCCCGAGGGCGTCCTCGACTGCGGCAACTCCGGCACGACGACGCGCCTGCTCGCCGGCCTGCTCGCGGGACGCGACCTGTTCGCCGTCCTCGACGGCGACGCCTCCCTGCGCCGCCGGCCGATGGGCCGGGTCACCGAGCCGCTCACGCGCATGGGCGCGGCGTTCGCCGGCCGCGGCGGCGGCGCGCTCCTGCCGCTCGCGATCACCGGGCGCCGGGTGCTGACCGCGATCCGCTACGACACGCCCGTGCCCAGCGCCCAGGTCAAGTCCGCGGTGCTCCTCGCGGGCCTCGCGGCCGACGGCGAGACGGCCGTCACCGAGTCCGTGGCGACGCGCGACCACACCGAGCGGATGCTCCGCGCGCGCGGCATCGCGGTCGAGGAGACCACGGGCCCGGACGGCGCCCACACGGTCCGCCTGGACGGCCCCGTGCTGCCCGCCGCGATCCGGGAGACGGTCCCCGCGGACCCGTCCGGCGCGGCCTTCTGGCTGGTCGCGGGCGCGGCGCACCCGGACGCGGAGCTGCGCCTCGAGGGGGTGAGCACGAACCCGACCCGGCGTGCCATCATCGACATCCTCAGGCGCATGGGCGCCTCCATCGAGGAGCACGATCGGCCGGCCCCGGGAGGAGCCGACGGCGAGCCCCTCGCGGACCTCGTGGTCCGGTCCAGCGACCTCCGGGGCGTCGACCTGTCGCCTGCCGACGTGGCGGCGGCGATCGACGAGATCCCGGTCCTCGCGCTGGCCGCCGCCACGGCCGCCGGCACCACCCGGTTCCGCGGTGCGGGGGAGCTGCGACACAAGGAGTCGGACCGGATCGCCGGGATCGCGGCCGGGCTCACCGCCCTCGGCGCACGGGTGCGCGTGGAGGGCGACGACATCGAGATCCAGGGCGGGGCCCCTCTCAGGGGCGCCGTCACCGAGACCCACGACGACCACCGGCTCGCGATGACGTTCGCGATCGCCGGACTCATCGCCGGTGGGGAGACCGTCATCGACCGGCCCGGGTCGGCGGCGATCTCCTACCCCGGCTTCTTCCACCAACTCGAAGGGGTGCGGGCATGACGAAACGCGTCGTCCTCATCGGCCACCCGGTGGCCCATTCGCTGTCCGGCGCGATGCAGCAGGCGGCCTTCGACGAGCTGGGCATCGACGCGCGCTACGAGCTCTGGGACCGTGCGCCGATCGGCCTCGCGGACGCGATCGCCGAGCTGCGCACGGACGAGTTCCTGGGCGCCAACGTCACCATCCCGCACAAGGAACGCGTGGTCCCGCAGGTCGACCGCCTGACCGAGGAGGCGCACGCCACGGGCGCCGTCAACACCCTCACCAAGGAGGGGCGCAAGCTCGTCGGGCACAACACCGACGTGCCCGGGTTCACGGTCGCCCTCGACCAGCTCGTCGGGCGCCAGAAGATGCCTCGCCACGCGGTGGTCCTGGGCGCCGGCGGTGGTGCGCGCGCCGTCGTGTACGGGCTCATCCGCCAGGGCTTCCAGCGGATCATCGTGTTCAACCGCCACCTCCACCGGGCGGAGTCGATGGTCAAGCACTTCGGCAGGAGCGCGGCCCATATGGACCTCCGCGCGATGCCCTGGCACGAGTCGATCATCGAGGCGGAGCTGTCCAAGACCAAGCTGCTCGTCAACGCGACGTCGATCGGCCTCGCCGGCGACGAGACGCCGGTGCCGGCCGAGATCCTCACGCCGGAGCTGCTCGTGCTCGACCTGATCTACGCGCAGACGCGCCTCCTGCGCGACGCGGCGGCCGCCGGTTGCACCACGTCGGACGGCGAGACGATGCTGCTCCACCAGGGCGCGGCCGCGTTCACCCTGTGGACCGGCCAGCCGGCGCCGCTCGAGGTCATGGGCGCGGCCCTCAAGACCGCGCGCGCGGGCGGCGTGACGTCCGCCGAGGGCGAGGGCGGCGATGCCGCCCCGGCGCCCGACGAGGCCGAAGCCACCGCGTGAGCATGGACCGCTTCCGCTTCCTCACCACGGGCGAGAGCCATGGACCGATGCTCGGCGCGGTGGTCGAGGGCGTGCCCGCCGGGCTCGCCCTGACCGAGGACGACCTCGCGGTCGACCTCGCCCGCCGCCAGCGGGGCTACGGCCGTGGCGCGCGCCAGGCGATCGAGCACGACCGCGCGCGGATCCTGTCCGGGGTCCGGCACGGTCGGACGCTGGGGTCGCCGATCCTGCTGGAGGTGGACAACCGCGACTGGGCGAACTGGACCCGCGTGATGCAGGTCGGGCCGCTCAGCGAGGCGGAGGCCGCGGAGCTCGCCGCGCTCGCGGAGGGCGGCAACAAGCGCGCCCAGCCGATCACCCGCGTGCGGCCGGGCCATGCCGACCTCGCGGGCTCGCTCAAGTACGGGTTCAACGACGTGCGCAACGCGCTCGAGCGCTCGTCCGCGCGCGAGACCACGGCGCGTGTGGCGGCCGGTGGCGTCGCGCGGGCGTTCCTGCGTGAGCTCGGGATGGAGGTCTGGTCATACACGGCCGAGGTCGGCGGGGTGGCGGTGGATCCCGCCCGGGCGACGCGGCCGCGCGACGAGGCCGACGCCTCGCCGCTGCGCTGCCCGGACCCGGTTGCCGAGGAGGCGATGATCGCGAAGATCGACGAGGCGCGCTCGAACGGCGACACCGTCGGCGGCGTGTTCGAGGTCGTGGTCCACGGCGCACCGATCGGGCTCGGGTCGTACGTCCAGTGGGACCGTCGGCTGGATGCCGCGCTCGCGGCCGCGGTCATGAGCATCAACATCGTGAAGGGCGTCGAGATCGGGCTCGGCTTCGAGCAGACGCGGCGCTTCGGGTCGCAGGTCCACGACGTCATCGGAGGTCGGCGCGAGGACGGGACGTGGGTCCACCGCTCCAACAATGCGGGCGGGCTCACCGGCGGCGTCACCAACGGCGAGCCGATCGTCGTCCGCGGGGCGGTGAAGCCGATCTCCACGCTGGCGCGGCCGCTGCCGACGGCGGACCTCGTGACCGGCGAGCCCGTCGAGAAGGCGCACTACGAGCGCTCGGACATCTCGGTCGTCCCGGCGGCAGGCGTCATCGGCGAGGCGATGGTGATGCTGACGCTCGCGCGGTTCGTGCTCGAGAAGACGGGCGGCGACTCGATGATCGAGGTGGCCGACAACCTGCGACGGGCGCGCGAGCGGATGGCGGCGGGCGTGGTCCCGCCGACGCCAGGCGACGGCTCGGGCGGGCACACCTCGGCGTCCGATGGCGGCGAGGCCGGCTCCGGCGGGGACGACTGAGCCCCATGGACCTCGTCCTCGTCGGGCTGCCCGGCTCCGGGAAGACCGCCGTCGGCCGGCGCGTGGCGTCCCGCCACGGCGCGGCCTTCCTCGACCTCGACGAGCAGATCGAGCGGGCCGAGGGACGGACGATCCCCGAGATCTTCGCCACGGAGGGCGAGGCAGGGTTCCGTCGCCTCGAGCGCGCGGCGGTCGCCGCCCTGGGCCCCGCGGACGCCTCCCCCACCCTGCGCCGGGTCATCTCCCCGGGCGGCGGGGCGATCGTCGACCCGCGCAACCGGTGGGCCCTGTACCGCGGCCGGCTCGCGGTGTGGCTGGACGTGCGCCCCGAGGTCCTGGCCCAGCGGCTGCGCCGCTCCCCGAACGTGCGCCCGCTCGTCCAGGGCGGCGACCCGCTCGGCCGCGTCAGGCAGCTGGCGGCGGCGCGCGAGCGGTTCTACGGGGCCGCGCACCGGGTGAACGGGGTCGCCGAGATCACCGGGGTCGTGGACGCCGTGGAGGGGCTGGTGGCCGCGGGTGTCTCCGCGGGCACGACGCTCCTGCGCTCGACGACGAAGATCGGCGACCTGGTCATCGGCGAGAGCATCGCGGCGGACGCGGTCGGCGACGCGCTGCGCCGGCTCGAGGCGCGCCGGGCGATCTTCGTGTCCGAGCCCGGGGCGTGGGCGGCGTTCGGTGAGGGGCTCGCGACCGCGCTCGCCGCCGCGGGCTGGCCCGTGGAGACCGTGCTGCTGCCCGCGGGCGAGGACGCCAAGCGGCTGTCGGTCATCGAGGAGGCGGCCCGGGGGCTCGCCCGGCTGCGGGTCGAGCGGCGGGAGCCGCTGATCGCCGTCGGCGGCGGGGCGCTCGGCGACCCGGCGGGGTTCCTGGCGGCCGCGTACCTGCGGGGCGTCCCGTGGATCCAGGTCCCGACGACGCTCGTCGCCCAGGTGGACAGCGCGATCGGCGGCAAGACCGGCGTCGACCTGCCCGAGGGCAAGAACCTGCTGGGCGCGTTCCACCACCCGGCTGCGATCGTCCTGGACGTGGCCGCCCTGCGGACGCTCCCCGAGCGCCAGCTGCGGGCGGCGCTGGGCGAGATCGTGAAGATGGCGGCGCTCGGCGACGAGGCGCTGTTCGCGACCCTCGAGGCGGACGGTGAGACGATCGCGCGCGGGGACGCCGCGGCGTTCGAGGCCGGTGCGGTGGCCGAGGTCGTCGAGCGTGCCGCCTGGGCGAAGGTCGAGGTCGTGAGCGCCGACGAGCGAGAACACGCGAGCGCGGGCGGGCGGATCACGCTCAACCTGGGGCACACGATCGGGCACGCGCTGGAGGCGGCGGACGGCTACGCGACGCTGCTCCACGGCGAGGCGGTCGCGTACGGGACGCGCGCGGCGGTCCGGATCGGCGAGGCGGTGGGGGTGACGCCGCCGGAGCGCGCGCGGCGCATCGACGGCCTGCTCGACCGGCTCGATCTCGGGCGGGCGCCGCTCCCCTACCCGGTCGACGCGGTCCTGGAGGCAACGGGCACCGACAAGAAGCACAGCGGGGGCCGCCTGCGCTGGGTCCTCCCGACCGGGGACGGCGTGACGATCCGCGACGACGTGCCGGCCGAGGTCGTGCGCGAGGCCGCCGCGGCCGTGCTCGCCGGCGCCGGGACGGGGTCGCCCGCATGACCCGCGTGCTGGTCCTCGAGGGCCCCAACCTCAACCTGCTCGGGACGCGCGAGCCGCACATCTACGGCACCGAGACGCTGGACCAGATCCACGCGGGGATCGCCGCGCGCGCCGCCGAGCTGGGCCTCGAGGTGGACTTCTTCCAGTCCAACCACGAGGGCGCGCTCATCGACCGGCTGCACGCTCGCGACTTCGACGTGGCGATCGTCAATGCCGCCGGCCTGACCCACACCTCGGTCTCGCTGCGCGACGCGCTGACCGGCATCGACCGGCCGTTCTGGGAGGTCCACCTCTCCGACCCGTGGCAGCGCGACGACTTTCGCAAGGTGAACTTCCTCCACGATGTCGCGGCCGCGTCCGTCGTGGGGCAGGGCGCACGCGGCTACCACGTGGCCCTGGAGCAGATCGCCGAGCGCTTCGGGAGGCGGGCGTGAGCCCGGACGAGGACGGGGTGCGGCCCCACCGCCCCACGGCGGCGGAGCGCGACGACGCCGCCATCGAGCTCGCCCGGATCCGGGACCGGATCGACGAGCTGGACACCCGGATCGTGGAGCTGCTCAACGAGCGGGCCGTCCTCGGGCGCCGGGCCGGGCGGGCGAAGGCGCTCGCCGGCCGGCGAGCGATCCGCGACCCGGAGCGCGAGCGCGAGGTCCTGCTGCGGGTCGCGATGGCCAACGGCGGGCCGCTGACGCAGGCGGACCTGCTCTCGATCTACCGCCGCGTGGTCGCCGCGACCCGGACGGTCGAGACGAAGGACCGGGGCCATGACGCCGGACCCGGCGACGGCTGACGGCGAGGCGCTGTTCGTCCCGCTCGTGGCGGGCGGCGCGCTCCCCGATCCCCGGCTGCTGCCCGCCGGCCCCGTCACCCGCTTCGCGCCGGCGCCCACGGGCCAGCTCCACCTCGGGCACCTCGTCAACGTGCTGTACGTCTGGGGGATCGCCCGCGCCACAGGCGGGCGCGTGATCCTGCGGATCGAGGACCACGACCGCCAGCGGTCCCGACCCGAGCACGAGTGGTCGATCCTCGAGGACCTCGAGCGGCTGGGCGTCACGCCCGACGAGCCGCCGCTCGCCGCGTTCAACGGCGACACCCCGTACCGGCAATCCGACGCCGGCGACGCCTACGAGGCGGCGGTCGCGCGGCTCCGGGCGGACGGGCTCGTCTACGCGTGCGACTGCTCGCGATCCACCTTCGACCGCTACGAGGCGGAGCGTGGGCGGCCGTTCCACGGCATCGGCTGCCCCGGCGAGTGCCGGTCGCGCGGCCTGGCGGAGGATGGCGACGTCGGGCTGCGGGTCGCGGTGGGCGCGGGCTCGGAGCGCTGGGTGGACCTGCTCGTGGGGCCGATGGCGGACGAGCCCGCCGCGACGGGCGATCTCCTCGTCCGCGACCGGGTCGGCAACTGGACGTACGCGCTGTGCGTCGTGGTGGACGACATGCGCCACGGCGTCGACCTCGTGATCCGGGGCCGCGACCTGCTCGACGCCACGCCCGCGCAGCTCCGACTGGCATCGCTCCTGGGCCGCGAGCGGCCGCCCCGGTTCCTCCACCACCCGCTGATCCGCCGGGTCTCGGGCCAGAAGCTCTCCAAGGCCGAGGGGGACACGGCCATCCGGTCGCTCCTCGACGACGGGCGCACCCCGGCGGAGCTGTTCGGGCTCGCGGCGCGGCTGGCCGGCGCGCGCGACACGGACGCCGCGATCGACCCCGCCGATCTCGCCTCGGTGTTCGCCGCCTGACGCGCGCTCAGGCCCGCAGTGTCGCGCCGGGCGTCCAGGCACCGGGCGGGAACAGCTCCGGGCGATGGGTGAGGACGAGGATCGTGCGTCCATCGGCCGCCCGCTCCAGGTCCGCGACGAAGGCGCGCGCGGTGGGCTCGTCGAGGTGCTCGGTGGGCTCGTCGAGGACGAGAATCCGCGCGTCCGCGAGGAGCGCACGGGCGAGCGCCAGCCGCTGGCGCTGGCCGACCGACAGCCGCTGGCCGTGCTCTCCCACCGGCGTCTCGAGGTGCTCGGCATCCCGGTCCGACCGGCCCGAACGGGCGGTCGGCGGCGGTCCGGCGATGGGCTGGATGTCGCGCCGGCCTCGGGCCGCGGACGGCTGGCTCAGGCGGGCTCGGTGCGGTCCTCGATCTCCCACGCGTGGTCCAGCGCGTGCCACGCGATGCGCCGCGCCGCGTACCGGGCG
>JAICUV010000025.1 GCA_025935655.1 Chloroflexota bacterium
CGACCTACGAGCTCGCGGCGCGGACATTCGCGGCCAGGGCACGGCGCCGTTCGATCCGGGCGACCTGCGACGAACACGGCGTCGCGTGCTTCGCGGTCGACGACGTCAACGACACGGACGTGCTCGACCGGCTCGGCGAGCTCGGCACTGACGTCCTCGTCTCCGTCAGCTGCCCGCAGATCTTTCACCGCCCGCTGATCGAGCTACCGGCGCGAGGGTGCCTGAACGTGCACGGCGCCATCCTGCCGGAGTACCGCGGCGTGCTCCCCAGCTTCTGGATGCTGGCGAACGGCGAGGCTCGCGCGGGCGTCTCGGTGTTCTTCGTCAACGACACCATCGACGGGGGAGACCTGTGCGGGCAGCGGGCCTTCGAGATCCGCCCCGGCGAGTCCCTCGACAGCCTGTTGCGGCGATCGAAGGCCGTCGCCGCCGATCTCGTCCTGGAGGTGCTCGACGACATCGAGGCCGGGACGACCGCGCGTCAGCCGCTCGAGGCCGGCCGCGGCTCGTATTACTCGTGGCCGGACCGCGCCGCCGTTCGCCGCTTTCATGCGGCGGGCCATCGCGTCTGGTAGCCGCGAACGCCGGCCTAGCCGTTTGAGGGGTTCTCCCCGGCTGGTCTTGAGCCGCGGCGGCCGGGTTCGTAATGTCGTAGGCAGTCCAGAGGAGGCGGGAGCCGCGGCATCGCCGCCGGCCTTCGACCCCTCACCGCGAACCGTGAGGAGGAGGAGGAGGATGGCGACGAGTCCGATGGAGCGCCGTGCCGGGCCGATCGATGCCGCGGCGACGCGGCTGCTGGACGTCACGCTGGCGCTGGTCCTGGCCGTCATCTCGATCCCCGTCGCGCTCGTGGTCGCCATCGTCGTCAAGATGGACAGCCCCGGGCCGGTGTTCTACCGCTGCCGCCGCGTCGGCCTTCAAGGGCGGCCGTTCGGCATGCTGAAGTTTCGCAAGATGTACGACGGCGCGCGGGGGCCGGGCCTCACCGCGACCGAGGACGGCCGGTTCACGCGGGTGGGACGCGTGCTGGCACGGTCGAAGCTCGACGAGCTGCCGCAGCTCTGGAACGTGCTGCGCGGCGAGATGAGCCTGGTGGGGCCCCGCCCGGAGGATCCGTCCTTCGTGGCCACGCGTCCGGACGACTTTGCGCCGGTCCAATCCGTGAGGCCCGGGATCACGGGCCTCTCCCAGCTCGCGTTCGCGGACGAGAGCGCGATCCTCGACGCGGACGACCGCGTGCGGGACTACCTCGACCGCATCCTGCCGCAGAAGATGGAGCTGGACGGCTTCTATGCCTGCAGGCGGAGCCTGGCGATGGACATCCGGATCCTGTTCTGGACAGTGGTTGCGGTCGTCTTCAGACGCGACGTGGCAGTGCATCGCGGCACGGGCCGCACGAGCCTGCGCCGCCGGCCGCGGCCGGCCATGGCGCCGGTGGGGCGCCCCGCCCCCGCGCGGGCGCACGCGCCGCGATGACCATGGGCCGCCGACGTGGCCGCGGCGTGGGCGGACGGCCGCGCGCGCTGGGGCCCGGATGACGCTTGCCGACGTGACGACCGCCCCGCCGCGCTGGGGAACGCGGCAAGGCGCCGCTCGTCCGCCGCGCCTCGGGGTGGACGAGCGCGCCGGATCGCGGAGGCTGCCGCTGGCCCTGACGGCGGCGGCGGTCTTCATGCTTCCGGTGACCGTTCCCCGCGGGCCCGGGAACCTCGGCCCCGCCGACCTCTTCATTGTCATGGCGATTGCAGCCTGGCTGTTTTCGGCCGCGGCGGGCGGGGAGAAGATCCGGTTCCCGTACGCGCTCGGGATGGGGCTGCTCATGGCCGGCGGGGCGATCGGTGGCCTCGCGGGCCCGCTCCCCGACGCGGCGCTGCTCGCCCTGGTGCAGGATCTCCTGCTGCTCGCCTGGTGCTGGACCCTGGTCAACGTGTGCCGGAGCCCGGAGAGGGCCGGCGTCGTGCTCAACACCTGGGTGTACGGCTCCATCGTGTGGGTCCTCCTGCTCTTCGTCGGGCTGGCCACCGGCGCGGCCGCGCTGACAGGTCGAATCCCCACCGAGGGGAGCCGCACGGCGCTGACCTTCGGCGACCCCAACGTGTGCGCGAACTACTTCTTCGTGTCCCTTGCGATCATCTGGGCGACGGGCCGGCCCCGGAATCGCGTGGTTCGGACACTGGTGTCCGGGGCGATGATCGCGGCGATGGTCACGACCGGGTCGAACAGCGGGCTCGTCTCGCTCGCGGTCGGCCTGTCCGCCAGCCTCGTCTTCGCGACATACCGGCGGTCGGGCCTGATCCCGGCACTGGCGGCGACCGCCTGCATCGTGGTCGTCGCGGGCGTGGGCCTGTCGACGGTCAGCCTGCACTCCATCCAGCGGCGGGCCTACACGAGCGGCTACGCCGTCCTGCGGGACGGGATCGGACGCGGCCAGGCCAGCGTCACCGAGCGCAGCAGGGTCCTGAGCGAGAGCCTCAAGCTCTACACGGAGGGCGGCCCGCTCGGCGAGGGCCCCGTGTCCACCAAGCCGCGGATGGAGGCCGCGATGGATCCCTACCCGAAGGAGGCTCATGACGATTACTTCGCGGCCCTGCTCGAGCGCGGCATCGTCGGGGCACTGGGACTCGTGATCCTGATCTCCGGCATGCTCGTCCGCACCGGCTCCCTTCTGCGCCGGGGAGCGGAGCCGCTCGGCGGCGTGCTCCGCAATCCGCAGGCGCTCGCCGCGGGCGTGGCCGGCACGATGACGACGATGGCCGTCTACGAGCTCCTGCACGTCCGGCACGTCTGGGGCCTGTTCGCCATCATCGCGGTCGCCGCAGCGTGGGAGCGACGGTGACGGCGGCGCGCCGGAGCGCTCGACGCCTCGTCTCCGGGTCGTTCTCCACCCTCCTCGCCAACGTCGGCGCGCGCGTCGTGGCACTCGCCAGTGTGGGCGTCTGCACCCTGCTGATCGCGCGGGCCGACGGGTCCGCGGGCGTCGGTATCTACGCGCTGCTCCGCGTCCTGCCGGGGTTGGCCGGTGTCGTGATCTCGTGCGGTCTGCCCGGCGCCGTGGCCTACTTCCTGGCCGGCCCGACCCGCGACGACCGCCGGCTCGCGGCGACCGTCGCGGCGATGACCCTGGCGGGCGGATGTGCCGGCGCGCTGTGCTGGCTGGCGCTTGCCCCGGTCGCCGGCGATCGACTGTTCGAGGGCGTCGGGACCGTGCTGGTCGCGTGGGCCGGCGCCGCTGTCCTCACCCAGCTGATCGTCGCGACGGTCAAGTCGTGCGCCCAGGGCAGCGGCGATATGCGCGGGGCGAACCTCGTGATCGTGAACGAGGAGCTCATGTTCCTGCCCGCGTACGGGCTGCTCTGGGCGGCCGGCGTGACCGGCGACACCGCGCTCGTCGCCGCGCTGATCGCGGCCGACGTCCTCACCTTCGTGTGGGCGCTCGCGCGCCTTCGCCGACGGGGGTTCTTCCGGGGCGCGCAGGCACCGTCGCCCGCGCTGGCGCGGCGGATCGCGGCGTACGGCCTCCGCGCACAGGTGGGAGGGATCATGACGCTGCTCAACCTCCGGCTCGACTTCATCCTGCTGAGCGTCATGGCCGGGCCGGCGGTGCTCGGCGTGTATGCGATCGCGTCCAAGTTCGCGGAGCTCGTGAAGGTTCCGGCGATGGCCCTCACCTACGTGCTGTACCCGCGCTACTCGCGCGAGGGAGGCACGGCGGCGGCCGCGGACGCACGCCGTCTGCTGCCCCGGGCCGGGGTGTCGCTGGGGGCGGCGATCGTGCCGCTCTGGTTCGCCGCGGGGTGGCTGATCCCCGCCCTCTACGGGGCCGCGTTCCACCCCGCCGTCGTCCCGGCGCGGATCATCCTCGTGGGACTCGTCCTGGAGGGAGTGGCCGGGGTCCTGACGGGGTTCCTCTACGGCATCGGACGGCCGGGCCTGAACTCGTGGGCGATGGGGGCGGGTCTCCTGGTGACCGTCGTCCTCGACCTTCTGCTCATCCCGCCGTTCGGCTCGACCGGCGCCGCAGTGGCGTCCGCATCCGCCTACCTCGTGAGCTCGCTCGCACTCGTCGCCTGCTTCCGGATGGTGCAGTCACCATCTGCGCCGAGGGCCCCGACGGCGGTGCCCCAGGCAGACGCGGGCCAGGCCGAGCCCGCACACTAGACCATCGGCCAGTTGTCCATCACGTACCGGGATCTTACGATCGCTCTCATGAATCGGAACGCAGGCACGGCAGTCGTCACGGGCGGGGCGGGATTCCTGGGATCCCACCTCTGTGATTACCTCCTGGCACGCGGCCAGCGTGTGATCTGCATCGACAATCTCGATACCGGATCGCTCAAGAACATCTCCCATCTGGGGCGGGACGACTTCACCTTCGTCCAGCATGACGTCACCCGGTTCATCGCGATCGACGAGCCCGTGGACGTCGTCTATCACCTCGCCAGCCCGGCGAGCCCCATCGACTATGCCCGGCTTCCGCTGCAGACGCTCAAGGTGGGCTCGTACGGGACGCACAACGCGCTTGGCCTCGCCAAGGCGAAGCGCGCCCGGTTCCTGCTCACCTCGACGAGTGAGGTGTACGGCGATCCCCACATCCATCCCCAGCCGGAGAGCTACTGGGGCAACGTGAACCCGATCGGGCCGAGAGGCGTCTACGACGAGGCGAAGCGGTACGCGGAGGCGATGACGATGGCGTACCATCGCCAGCAGGGCGTCGACACCGCCATCGCGCGGATCTTCAACACCTACGGTCCCCGGATGCGGCCCCGCGACGGGCGGGCGATTCCGACGTTCGTCCGCCAGGCGCTCGAGGACAAGCCGATCACCGTCTTCGGAGACGGCTCCCAGACGAGAAGCTTCTGTTACGTCGACGACCTCGTGCGCGGCCTCCACCTGCTCGCGACGAGCGGGGAGCACCTCCCCGTGAACCTCGGCAACCCCGCGGAGTTCACCGTTCTCGAGCTCGCGGAGGCCGTGATCCGGGTGACCGGTTCGGCGAGCGAGATCGTGCATGAAGCGCTGCCGGTCGACGATCCGCGCGTTCGCCGCCCGGACATCGACCGCGCGACGAGGCTGCTCGGGTGGTCACCGCAGATCGAGCTCGAGGACGGCCTGCGCCGCCTGCTCGGCGTCGCGCGGCCGCAGGCGGTCGGCGCCGAGCTATGAGCGGAGAACGATGACGGCCGCCGGCACTGACATCACAGCCAGGCCGCCTTCCCCGCTCGCCGCCGGCGGCGGCGGCAAGCGCACTCCTGTACAGGCGGTGGTGCTCGCCGGCGGAAGGGGCACTCGGCTCGCGCCCTACACCTCGGTCCTCCCCAAGCCGCTGATGCCGATCGGCGAGCGTTCGATACTCGAACTCGTCCTCGGTCAGCTCACCGACTCGGGAATCGAGAAAGTGACGTTATGTGTCGGATACCTCGCTCATCTGATCGAAGCAGTGATCGGCAACCGGTGTCCTAACGGATTGCAGATCAGGTACGTCCACGAGCAGGAGGCGCTCGGGACGGCCGCGCCGCTGCTGCTGGTCCCCGACCTCGACGGCACCTTCATCGCGATGAACGGCGACATCCTGACCACGCTCGACTTCACCGCGCTCGTCAACCATCATCGCGAAATGAAGAACCTGATCACAATCGCGACGCACGAGCGCCCGATCAAGATCGACTACGGCGTGCTTCGTGTCGGCCGCAACGGGTCGGCGGGACGCGTCGTCGGCTTCCAGGAGAAGCCCGAGATGACATCCACCGTCAGTATGGGGATCTACGTCTTCGAGCCGCGCGCGCTCGAGTTCATCCCCGCCGGCGGATACTTCGATTTCCCCCAACTGGTGCATGTGCTGCTGGAGGCGGGAGAGCCGATCGGGGTGTATCCGTACACCGGGCTGTGGTTCGACATCGGCCGCAGGGAGGACTACGAGCGCGCCGTCGAGGCCTGGCTCCCGGCGGCGACGGCGAGCTCCGAGGCGCTCAAGCTGGCCGGCGGAATGCGGTGACCCAGGTCGCCGGGGATCACCAGGGCACGGGGGCTCGGGGGACCCTCGACGCGAGCGCGACGCCTTCATGGGTCGTTCCGCTCTCGGACGTCGATCCCAGCGAGGAGCTCCAGGAGGCGGTGGCGGCCGCCGTGCGCTCGGGTTGGTGGAGCGCCGGGCCCCGGGTCGCCGAGTTCGAGCGCGCGTTCGCCGGCCTGTGCCGGACCAAGCACGCGGTCGCCGTCGCCAACGGCACCGCCGCCCTCCACCTGGCACTCCTCGCGATCAGGTGCGGGCCGGGCGACGAGGTCGTCATCCCGTCCCTCAACTTCGTGGCGGGTGCGAATTCGATCGGCCATCTCGGCGCAACTGCGGTGTTCTGCGACATCTGCGACGATGACGACCTCACCGTCGACCCTCGTGACGTGGAAGCCGCGATCGGCCCGGCGACGAGGGCGATCGTCGTCATGCACTACGGCGGCCACCCCTGTCGGATGGACGATCTGCTCGACATCGCCGCCCGCCGCGGCGTCGCGGTGATCGAGGACGCCGCGCACGCGCCCGGGGCCGCGCTGGCTGGTCGCGCGTGCGGTGCGATGGGCGCGATGGGCTGTTTCAGCTTCTTCTCCAACAAGAACCTTCCCATGGGGGAGGGCGGCATGGTCGTCACGGACGACGACGAGCTCGAGCGGCGAGTGCGCCTCCTCCGGTCACATGGGATGACGACGCTCTCGTGGGAGCGGCATCGCGGGCACGCGAACAGCTACGACGTGCTGCTGGAGGGGTTCAACTACCGGATGGACGACCTGCGGGCCGCGATGGGGCTGGCGCAGCTACCGGGCCTCCGTGATGCCAACACCGCCCGCGGGCGCATCGTCGCGAAGTACCGGGAGGCGCTCCACGGCTTCCGCGGCATCCGCATGCCGTTCGCCCCGCGGAGCGGCACGGTCCCTGCCCATCACCTCGCCGTCATCCTGCTTCCGCCGGGCACGCGCCGGGCCGAAGTCCGTGCCGCGCTGGCAGCGTCCGGGATCCAGAGCAGCGTGCACTACCCACCCACGCACCGCTTCTCGTGGTACCAGGCACGCGGGCGAGGCCGGCCCCTCCCCCGCACGGAGGCCGTGAGCGAGCGGCTCCTGACGTTGCCGCTCTACCCCCACATGGACGACGCAGCCGTCCTCGCGGTGGTCGACGCCGTGTCCGAGGCGGTCCGGTGAGGCGTCGACCCGTACAGGTCCGCGCGAGCGAGAGGAGTGTCATCCACCCATGGAGCTGAACGACGCCTTCCACCGGATCTTCCGGCAGCACCTGCTGGTCATCCTCCTCATGGTGGCGGTGTGCGTGACCGGCGCGGCCGTCCTCGGTCTCGGTGAGAAGCCGTCGTACACGGCGTCGACCCGGCTCGTGCTCGACACCCAGGATCCGCAGTCCAGCACGGGATCGACGGTCATCGGCGACACTGCAAAGGCGATCGCCACGAGCCCGGTCGAGGTTAGCGCGGCGCTGTCCCAGGCACACATCGCGGACCGGAACCCGACGGAAGTCGCGAAGCACGTGTCGGTCAGCCCCCTCGGAACCTCCGGGGTGCTCCAGCTGTCCGTCACCGACAGCAAGCCGGCATACGCTCGCGCCCTCGCGAACGCCCTCGCCGAGCAGGTCATCCGGACTCGCAGCACGGTGAACACCCGCCGGATCGACCAGATCTCGGCCGACCTCGACGGCCGGATCCGCGTCCTCAACCAGCGGATCGCCGGTGCGGATGCGGCCGTCGATCAGTTCAACCGTCAGCTCGCGGCGGGCCAGACGGGCACGGCCGCGGCCCGCCTACGCTCGCAGATCGACTCGGAGTCGCGGCTGCGTGACTTCGACGCCGAGCAGCGCGGTGTCCTGGTGTCGGAGCGGCTCGGTCTGCTCTCGACGGACGCACTCCGTCCGCAGGCCTCGGTGATCAGCCGGGCGACGCTCCCACGGGACGCCGATGCCAGCCGGCGCGTGCCGGACCTCATGCTGGGACTGCTGCTGGGGCTCATCCTCGGTATCGGGGCGGCAGCCCTGATCGAGACGTTCAAGCCGACGCTTCACGGCGCCGAGATGCTCGCCCGCGAGTTCGGGACGTCGTACCTCGGCACGATCCCGGCGACCGCCGGCGAGGAGGAGGCGGACCTGGGTACGGAGCCGATCACCCTCGTGCTGCGCCTGGCGGCGGAAGGGGCCGGGGTCCGGAGCGTGAATCTCCTCGCCGCGGTGCGGGATCCGGGCCTGACCGCTGCGGCCGCGAACCTGGAAGCGGCCGTCAACGGGATCTCCGGGCCGGACGCCGATCCCTCCGCCCCCGTGGCCGCCGGCGGCACCCAGCCGTACCGTCCGAGGAAGCGGGAGCGGTACGAGCCGCCGGAGGCTTCGCCGCTTCCCCTGCGCGTACGCACGTTCGGGATCGATTTCCCGGCGAGCCGAAACGGCGCTCCCAGCGGCGTGGTCCTGGTCGCACCGCAATCGCTTCGCAGGTCGCGCGTGCTCGAGGTGAAGCACCTGCTGAGCGTGATGCCGGTGCCCGTCCTGGGCCTGATTTCATACGGATCCGGGAGCCGCTGGATGACCGAGCCCTCGTGAACCGCGCCGGCGCTCCTCGCGCGGGGATGGTAATGGAGCTCGATCCGCGGGCGCCGGCGGGAGCCGCTGCCGCCGCCCGCGGTGCCGCGGCCCGGACGCGGCCGCTCCGGGTCGCCCAGATCGTCACCAAGCTCACGGCCGGCGCCGGCGGCATCACGCTGCGTGGCGCGGCGGCGCTCGATCCGCGGGAGTACCGGACGACCATCCTCACCGCCGGCGAGAGCTCGCTGATCGCTCCGGCAGAGGCCGCCGGGCTGGAGGTGATCCGGCTCCAGCACATGGCCCGGGGACGGGGGCTGTACCCGTCAACCGACGTGCGGGGGATGCGAGAGCTCGTGGATCATCTGCACGCAGGCGGCTTCGACGTGGTCCACACCCACAGCGCCAAGGCAGGGGCCATCGGCCGTCTGGCGGCACGGCGGGCGGGCGCGCGGGCGATCGTGCACTCGTTTCACGGCTTCCCGTTTCACGAGTTCCAGCCGGCGGTCGTCCGCCGCTCCCTGCTCGCCGCCGAACGGGGTCTGTCGCGGATCACCGACTACTTCCTGGCCGACGGCACCATGATCGCCGCGGAGGCGGTGCGGCTCCGGCTGGCCGCATCCGGGACGATCCGCGCGATCGCCAGCCCGGTGGACGACGGAATCGCGGCCGCGACGGCCGAGACCCGCCGCCGCGCGAGGATGCTGCTCGGGCTTCCCGAGGATGCCACGGTCGTCGGGACGGCCGCCCGTCTCAGTCACCAGAAGGCGCCGCTCGACATGGTCCGGGCGCTCGCCCGCCTCGGACGACCGGACGTCACCGTCGTGTGGATCGGAGACGGTGAGCTCCGCTCACGCACCGAGCGGGAGATCTGCCGCTCAGGGCTCGGGAGCCGGTTCCTGCTCCTCGGCGAGCGCTCGGATGTGCCGGCGCTTCTGCCGGCGTTCGACGTGTTCGCGCTCCCGAGCCTGTACGAGGGGCTGCCGTGCGCGCTCGTCGAGGCGATGACGTGCGGCATCCCGGTCGTTGCGACGGCGGTGAACTCGGTGCCGGAGATCGTCATCGCGGGAAGAACGGGGCTGCTGGCCCGGCCCGCCGATCCGTCGTCCATGGCAGATGCCCTGCGCTCGATGCTCGACCATCCCGCCGCTGCGGCCGAGATGGCGGCCGCAGCGCGGTCCCGGATCGGGACCGGGTTCCGGCCCGACGTGCACGCGCGTGACCTGGTCGTGGCGTACGAATCGGCGCTCGAGCTGGCGGCCCGGCGCCGGCACATTCCCGGGGCGGCGTGATGCGGGCGTCCTTCGAAAGCGCCGGGGTGCAAGTGGACGTCGACTGCCAGCTTCCATGGGTCGGCGACCTCATCTCGGAGGGGACCGCCGGCGAGCTGTGTCCGCCCGCCGGCCGTTCGGCGTCGCTTCGGGTGCAGGTCGAGAGCGACCATCGTCCGTTCAGCGCGCACGGCTGGCGGTACATGAGCCGCGGGGTGTGGCAGCGCCGCGACGGGGTGGTCGTCGAGGACGTCTGCACGACCGGGTTCGATCTCTACGCCCGGGTGCTCGGGGATGGGGCGACCTTCACGTACCGGTGGCGGCCCCGCCCCAGGAGCCGCACGGCGGCCGTCGCGCTGCGGTCGCGGTTTCACCTGCTCGCCCGGGCGGCCCTCCTCCAGTACCCCGCCCTGTGGTGGGCGGGGGCGCACGGGCGCGCACCGCTCCACGCGTCCGCGGTGGCGGAGCCTCATGCCACCCCGCTCGTCTGCGCGGCGAGCGGGGTCGGCAGGTCGACGCTGCTGGTCGCGGAGGTGGAGCGGGGCCACCGAACGACGGGCGACAACCTGGGCGTGAGCGACGGGGAATCGGTGTGGGGCCTGCTGGAGCCGGCACGTGTGGTCGGCGGCGCAGGGCGACGGATGCCGCATGGCCGGCGAGAGATCAGGATCTCCGGCCGCGCCGCGGCGCTGACGCCGTCGTGCGTCGTGACGCTCGAGCGCGGTGACGGCGAGCGGCCGGTCCTGCTGCCGTGTGCGCCCGAGACGGCTGCACGGGCGCTGGTGACGAGCACCTACATGGCCGGCGAGCTGCGGCGGTACTGGGTATTCGCGGCGGTTCTCGCGGCGGCCACCGGCCGAGGTCCGGCGCATCCTGCGGTCGCCGACACGGCGTCGCGTCTGACGACCCGCCTGCCCTGCTGGACGGTCGCGCTCGGGCGGGAGCCGGGGGCGCGACTGGACGATCTCCTTTCGCGGGCGGAGGTCGAGACATGGGTGTCGTAGCCCGGGAGCCAACCGGTCTCGTGCCGGAGGCGGGATCGCGCGTCCGCTTGATCGAGAACGCGGCCCTGCCGGCCGACCGCGCGGCGCTGCGCGTACTCCGGGCGGGGGTACGGCACGCGGACCTGGCGGCCCCGGCCGTCGCCCTTCCCGACTTCCATCACAAGGGCGACAAGGAGATGCCTTCCAGCATCGTCGTCGCCACGAGGTCGACGATCCAACCGACCTATACGAGCGCGTCGCTCAACTGCGGCATGGCGCTCGTGACCACGGATATCGATCTCCCGGGCGATGCCGCCGTCGCCGAGTTCTACCGCCGCTTTCGCGAGAGCTACCCCTATCCGCCGTCATACCGCCGCGACCTGACGGGGTGGGACGTGGTCCGGTGCGCCGCCGAGGGCGCGGACTTCGCGGCCGAGCAGTTCGGGGTGCACCGGGAGGAGGTGAGCCGGGTCGAGCTCGGCGGCCGGGTCGACGTCGCGCATCTCGGCGGCCCCGGCCGCGTCCGGCGCGAGCTCCCGTGGTCTGTAAGGCAGCTCGGCCGGATCAGGTTCGGGACCATCGGCCCGAGCAACCACTTCCTCGAGCTTCAGGAGGTCGCCGAGGTGTTCGACCCGGCCGCGGCCGCCGCGCTCGGGCTCGCACTCGGGCAGGTCACCCTCCAGTACCACGGCGGCGGCGGCTCGCTCCCCGGCGAGCTGGGCCTGCTGTTCGGGCGACGGAAGCGCCGGCCGCGCGCGGTCGGGATGCAGATGGCCGTCCAGAAGCCGCTCTACCACTTCGGCAGGGCGCGCTCGATCGCGGAGCTCCGGCGCAGGCGCGCGCTCTTCTTCTCGGACGACCCTCCACCGGTCGACCGCAGCACCGCCGAGGGCGAGCAGCTCTCCCTGGCGAACGCGATGGCCATGAACTACGGCTTCGCCTTCCGGCTCTCCACCTACGCGAGGCTCCGCGTGCTTCTGCACAAGCACCTGGGGGCTCGCAGTGTGCGCCTCCTCGTCGACACCTCCCACAACTCGATCTATGAGGAGGAGGTGGACGGCGAGCCCGCGATCGTGCATCGGCACAACGCCTGCCGGATCTTCCCGGCCTCCGAGCTCGCAGGTCACCCCGTGTTCGCGCGCACGGGCCAGCCGCTCCTCCTGCCCGGAACGGGCAGGACGTCCTCGTACGTCTGCATCCCGGGCGAGCATCCCGAGCGGTCGCTGCACAGCGTCTGCCACGGGGCCGGGTCGGTGGTCGCGGATCTCTCCCGCCGGGCGATGCCGACGAGCCGGGCGGGCTGCGGCAGTACGCTCCGCTTCACGTACGGGACCGCCCCGCCCGCCCGCGTGCCCCATATCGACGACGCCGGCATCGACGCCGTGGTCGATCTGCTCCGCGACAGCGGCATCATCCGGCCCGTCGTGCGGCTGCGGCCTTTCGCGGGGCTGACGTGAGCGACGGCGCGTACGCGGTCGAGCGCTGGCGGCGCAACCGACGGGTGATCGCGCCCGCCGACGCCCTCGTCGCCGAGGTGGCGCCGTTCCGGAGGAGGAACGGCGCGCTGATCCGGCGGGTGGGAGCACTCGCCGCGGGCAGCCCGGTGGTCGTGTGCTCGCCGCCCCCCTTCGCCCGGTATCGCTGCCGGCGGTTCGCATCGGCCGCGGGGATCGACATCGACCGCGAGTACCTCGCCCTCCCGAGGCCGGGGGCACCCGCCTACCTCGTCGAGGACGCTCCGGCCGCGACCGCGTACTTCGTGCGCTCGATCCTCGTGCCGCCGCCCGGGAGGATCTGGACCGCGCCTCTCCGTCTGTGCGTGTCCGTCGTCTCGTGGCTTCCGAACCCCGGGCTGGTCCTGCGATCGGTCGCGCCGCGCACGGTGGTGGGGACGCGGCGGTGACCGACCTGCTTCCCGTGGACGGCCGGACCGTGCCCGCAGTCGATGCCCCGGCGCTCTCGGTGGCGGAGGTCGTCCGCGGCACCCCGGGGGTGCGTTCGGTCGTCATCGGTGTGTCCAAGGACCCGAACGCCAAGGTGACGGTGCTGCTCGTCTCGGAGCGGGATGGGATGCCCGTGATGGCGGTGAAGGTGCCGACGACGCCGATCGCCGCTGCGGCGGTCGAGTCCGAGACGGCCGCGCTCGTCGAGCTGCACGCCCGCTACTCCGGCGCCGCCATCCGAACGATCCCGCGCGTGGTCCGCATGGTCGAGGTCGACGGTCTGCGGGGGGTCGTGATGACGGCGGTACCGGGGACGCCGATGACCCGTGGGTACGTGTGTCGGCGCCGCTCGCGGCGCGGGCGGACGGAGGCGCACCTGAGCGCCGTATCGGAATGGCTCGCGTCCCTCCACTCCGTCACCGGCGCGGGGTCCGCTCCGATCGACATGGACAGGGGGGTGAAGTCGGAGCTCGAGACGCGGTTCGGGGATGACCGGCGCCTGGGGGATGACCTCGGCCGGCTTGCTGCGATCCACGCCAGGCTGGGGAGCGACCACGCCACGCGAGCCGTTGTGCACGGAGATCTGTGGTTCGGGAACGTGCTGGTGGGGCCGGGAGGAGTCACCGGCGTCGTCGACTGGGAGGCGGCGTGCGTGGGCGGCGAGCCGGTCCGGGACCTGGCCCGGTTCGCGATCATGTACGCCCTCTACCTCGACGAGGGTACGGGCGTGCCCGGCCGGTGGCATGGGCGCGACGCGAAGCGCTCGCGACCCTGGGGCGACGGGATCGAGTTCGCGGTGAACGGCACCGGGTGGTTCCCTGACCTCTTCCGGGGCTTTCTCAGAGACGGGTTACGGCGCCTCGGGGCATCCCCCGCCCTGTGGCGTGACGCCGTGCTGGCGGGGGTCGCCGACGTCGCCGCCCGTACCGACGACCCGGCGTTCGGGCGCTTGCACCTGGACCTTTTTCGCCGCCTGACCGGACCTACGGGCTAGGGGTCGGCGGCCGGCGAGCCGCTAGGAGCCGACGGCGTGGTGCGAGCGCTCTTCGTCGACCCGGCCGATCCGGGCCCAGCGGCTGGCCTGCGTCCGGTTCGTGACGTTGAGCTTCCGGTAGATGTTGGACAGGTGGAACTTCACGGTCTGCTCGCTGACCCAGAGCTGTCGCGCGATCTCGGCGTTCGCCATACCTTCGGAGACATGCGTGAGGATCTCCCGCTCGCGGCGGGTTAGGTGCGCTCCCAGGGCTGCCCGATCGTCCCTTCTGGGCGGTTCGGCCGGTGCGGGCCCGTGCCCCTCGGAGCCCACGACGAGCCCGGGCGCGGCGGGGACCGAGGAGGGCGGCGCGAAGACGATCGAATGCTCGAAGATCTGCCGGATCGCCGAGGCGAGGTCGTCGGGCCGGACGTGCTTCATCGCGTACGCCGTGGCGCCGGCGCTGAGCACGTCGCTCACGACGGACGCCTCGACCTGGGTCGAGAGGACGATCACCTTGATGTCGGTGCGGGCCTCGATGACATCTCGCAGATAGGAGGTGCCGCCGATCTGGCCGGGTCCGAAATCGATGTCGGTGACGACGATGTCAGGGCGGTGCTCGACGATCAGCGCGAGACCCTCCGCAGGCGAGGTCGCCTTGCCGAGGGTGGGCAGGCCAAGTCCGCGGAGAACCGCCTCGACGGCGTCGAGCCAGAGCGGATAGGCATCGATCACGACCGCTGACGCGCGCCCCTCTCCGTGCCCGTCGCGATCTTGGCGGAGTGTCCCCACGACATCCCCCGATGGTGTAGGACGGTTTCCTTCCGGAAATCCCGTGGCAACCATATCCAGACCAGGGTGAACTCGTCAAGCTACTGCATGGAACACTGGACCCATCGCGGTGTCACGGGCCGTACCCCCGACTTTTGGCCAGGTCCGAGGGCTCGCAGAACCTGACCGTGTGGCCGGTTGCCGGCGGCGGGTCTGCGCCGTAGCCTGAAGGACGGCAACTCGACCGGAGGTGGGCGCATACTCCGGTCTCGTCACGGGGATACCGAGTGAGGGTTCGGCGGGACGTCGGCGGTGCGGGAGCGGGCTGCGGTGGACGACAGGCGCGTCGACCGCACGCCTCCGTCCGTTCGTTCGGCCGCCGCGTCGCGGTTGTGGGAGTGGGGCTGGCGACCCTGCTCGGGGCGACATCGATGCCCGCCTTCGGCGCCGGGTCGATCCTGTACGTGGACGGCTCGAGTGCATCCTGCGCGGATTCCGGGCCGGGAACGGCTGCCCAGCCCTTCTGCACGATCACCGCCGCAGCTTCACATGCCGGCGCGGGCCAGACCGTGCAGGTCGCGAGCGGCACCTACACGGAGGATGTGAAGGTCTCGGCTTCTGGCAGCCCGGGCGCGCCGATCACGTTCCAACCCGCTCCGGGCGCCGTCGTGACGCTCACGGGCAAGGCGGACGGGTTCACGCTCACGAACGCGAGCTGGATCACGGTGACCGGATTCGAGATCACGCGGACGACCTCCTACGGCATCAACGTGACCGGCGGCTCGCACGTCGCCATCTCCGCCAACCACGTCACCTTCTCCGGCCAGCCGATCCAGGGCCAGATCGCCGCGGGCATCCACCTGAGCGGTGTGACCAGCTCGCTCGTTTCGGGGAACGACTCCGATCACAACAGCGACTACGGCATCACGGTCGTCGGTGGATCCACGGGGGTCGAGGTACGCGGGAACACGACCTACGCCAACTCGCGAGTGTACGAGCGGGCGACCGCCGGGATCCGGATCTACCAGTCTCCAGGCAACATCGTTGACCGCAACATCACCCACGACAATCAGGACTCGGGGATCGAGTGTTACCCGGGGGCGAACAACACGCTGATCTACGACAACGTCTCGTACGACAACGGCGACCACGGGATCGACAACCTCACCGCGACGGGAGAGGTGATCGTCGGGAACACCGTCTACGGCAACGTCACGGCCGGCATCAACGTCGAAGGCGGCTCGACGGGCGCGACCATCGGGGACAACATCAGCGTCGACAACGGCATCGGCAGCCCCCGGACGCACAGCGACATCCGCGTCGAGCACGGGTCGACCGCAGGGACGACGATGGACTACGACCTGGTCCATCTTTCGACGGCCGACACGCTCTTGATCTGGGACTCGGTGAGCTACAAGTCGCTCAGTGCCTTCCAGGCCGCGAGCGGTCAGGAGGCGCACGGGATCGACGCGGATCCACGCTGGGAGGCTCCCGGTGCCGGCAACTTCCATCTGACGGCGGGCTCGCCGGCCATCGACTCGGCAGACTCGGGGGTGACGGGCGAGCCGGGCACGGACGTCGAGGGGAATCCTCGGGTCGACGACCCCGGTACCGCCGATACCGGCGCCGGCCCCAACACCTATGATGACCGCGGCGCGTACGAGTTCCAGGGTACGACCCCGAGCCAGCCACCGTCCGCCGCGCTGACCGCCCGGCCCTCCTCGGGCGTCGCGCCGCTGCCCGTCACGGCCGACGCGTCGGCATCGACGGCCGGCGGCGCGAACCCGATCGCCTCGTACAGCTTCGACTTCGGCGACGGCTCCGCCCCGATTGGCCCGCAGTCCGGGGCGACCGCCACGCACACCTACACCCAGCTGGGGGCCTTCACCATCACCGTCACGGTGACCGACACCAGCGGGGCATCCTCGACGGCAACCGCTGTCGTCACGGTCTCCTCCCCGGGCTCCCAGCAGTTCGTCGGCAACCAGGGATTCGAAACCGACCTCACCGGCTGGAATACATCCGGATCGAGCACCGGCGTCACCCTGACACGGACAAGCGGCGGGCACAGCGGGTCATGGGCGGCGCAGGTCTCCAACCCCACGACCGCGAGCGTCGGCACGTGTCTCTTGAACGACTCGCCGAACTGGGTGAAGACGACGGCGGGCGGGACATACACCGCATCCATGTGGGTGCGGGCGGACTCACCGGGATCGGTGCTGAAGCTGCGGTTCCGCGAGTACACGGGCAGCACGCTCGTGGGCACCGCCACGTCGCAGCTGACCCTGTCCTCGACCTGGCAGCAGGTCACGCTCGCCTACACCCCTGGCGCGCCCGGGTCGTCGACCCTCGACCTGAACGCCTACGTCTCGGCGGCCGCCCCGGGAACCTGCTTCTACGCCGACGACGTCTCGGTGACGCTCGGCTGAGCCGAGCTCTGGGGTCCGGGCCCTCGTCCGGGCGCGTGTCGCCGCGCGGGTCGAGATGAACGTTCCGGCATGGCGCGACAGCTGGATTCCGGTGGGATCCATGTGCCGCCTTCGCTCGGCCCGATTCGCCGGTTTTCGGGGCCGGGCCGGCGGCTAGGCTCTTCCGGATGGAGGAGCTGATTTTGGCGTGGTACAGCCGAAACCGCGTGGATCTTCCGTGGAGAGAAACCCACGATCCGTACGCGATCTTGGTGTCTGAAGTCATGCTGCAGCAGACCCAGGTCTCGCGGGCCGTCCCCCGCTACCTGGCGTGGCTCGAGCGCTGGCCGACGGTCGAGGCGCTCGCGGCGGCGCGGCCGGCCGACGTCATCACCGAGTGGGCGGGCATGGGCTACAACCGGCGGGCGGTGTTCCTGCACCGCTGCGCGATCGCGGTGACGGAGATGGGCGGCTTCCCGCGCGAGCCGGAGGAGCTGCGGCGGCTGCCCGGGGTGGGGCCGTACACGGCGGCGGCGATCGCCTGCTTCGCATTCGACGCCCAGGTGGCGGCCCCTGACACGAACGCAAAGCGCGTCCTCGAACGGGCCTTCGGCGACGCCGACCTGGCGCCGCCGCCGGGCCTGGCGTACGAGTGGAACCAGGCCCTCTTCGACCTCGGCCGCGAGGTCTGCATCGCCCGCCGGCCGCGGTGCGAGGTCTGCCCGCTCGCAGATGGGTGCCCCTCGCGCGGCCGCACGTACGCGCCGCTGCGCAAGCAGTCGCGATTCGAGGGCTCGTTCCGCCAGCGCCGGGCCGAGCTGCTGCGCGCGATCGCCGCGGCCGGCTCGCTCCCCGACGCCGACGCGGACACGGAGGCGCTCGTCTCGCTCGTGCGCGACGGCCTGGCAGAGGTATCGGGCGGCTACGCCCGGCTGCCGGCGTGAATACCCCGGTGCCTGGCACCGGTTATTCAGCGAGGAGCTTCGTCACCAGGGCGTCCAGGCCGGCCAGGGACGGGAGCTCGGCGTCGGGCGAGTACCCCTCCGGCAGCGGGATGCCGGCGCGGTTGATCCACACCGCCTTCATGCCGACCGCCTGGGCGCCGGCGATGTCGGTGTCGAGGCCGTCGCCGACGTGCACCCACCGGGCCGGGTTGCCGCCGCACAGCTCAATCGCATGCCGGAACGGCGCCGCCGCCGGCTTCATCTCGCCGATCTGCTCGGCGTGGACGATGAACGCGAACCGGCGCGCCACCGGCAGCTCGGCGAACGGGAAGTTGCCGTTCGTGATCGCGCCCAGCACCCGGCCGGAGGCGACGAGCGCGTCGAGCTCCGGCTCGACGTCGTCGTGGAGGCGCACCGTCGCCGGCCGGGCCGCCATCCAGGCCTCGACCATCCACCCGGGCAGGTCGGGATCGTCCAGGTCATGGGTCGCTAGGATCCGGCGGAAGGACTCGAGCCGCAGCTCGAGGTAGGTGCCCTCGCGCTCCTCCGCCACCCGCTGCCGCTCCTCGTGCAGCCGCTCCACCGTGATCAGGCCCGCGACCGCGGGATGGCGCTCCTCGAGCGCGGCGATGGCGGCCGCGAGCGAGCCGTCCATCATCGGCATGAACGCCCACAGCGTCTCGTCGAGGTCGAACGAGACGACCGCCGCCGTCATGCCGCCTTCCGCAGCAGGGCGACGGCCTGGCAGGCGGCGCCCTCGCCGCGACCCGCAAAGCCGAGATGGTCGGTGGTGGACGCCCGCACGGTCACGCGCGCGCGGTCGGCGCCGAGGGCGGCGGCCAGGCACTCGCGCATCGCGTCGCGGTGCGGCGCCAGGCGGGGGGCCTGCATGATGACGATCGCGTCGACGTTCACGAGCGCCCAGCCGGATGCCCGCACCCGCTCCCACGCCCGGCCGAGCAGGGCGATGCTGGACGCGCCCGCAAGCGCGGGATTGTCAGACGGGAACAGGTGGCCGATGTCCTCCATCCCGGCCGCGCCGAGGAGCGCGTCGGTGACGGCGTGGCTGACCAGGTCGGCGTCGGAGTGGCCCTCGAGCCCCCGCTCGGCGGGGATCGTGACGCCGGCCAGCACGAGCGGCCGCCCCGCGGTGAACGCGTGCGCGTCGAAGCCGATGCCCACCCGCAGGTCGTCGCCGGGCGTCACTCGAATCGGTCCTCCGCCCGGGCCAGATCGTCGGGTGTCGTGATCTTCTCGTTGCCGGCCTCGCCGTTCACCGCCGCGACGGCGAAGCCGGCCGCCTCGACCAGCGAGGCGCAGTCCGTCGCCCCGCGCAAGGCATCGGACGAGCCGGAGAACGCCTGCCGCAGCGCCGCCGCCCGGAAGGCCTGGGGCGTCTGCACCGCGCGCAACTCGCCCCGGTCGAGCGTCTCGGCCACGACGCCTTCGCGCACCCGCTTCACCGTGTCGGTCACGGGCAGCGCCGGGATCGCGCCGTCGTGCTCCCCGAGGGCCGCCAGCACCCGGTCGACCAGCTCCGCCGAGGCGAAGGGCCGGGCGGCATCGTGCACCAGGATCGCCTCCGCGTCGGCCGCCACCTGGGCCAGGCCGGCGGCGACGGAGAGCGCGCGGGTCTCGCCGCCCGGGACGGCCGCCGCCACCTTCCCGGCCGCGAGCTCGTCGGCGAGCAGCGAGGCCGGTTCGTCCCACCCGGCCGGGACCACAAGCACCATCCGGTCGACGGCCGGGTGATCCTCGAAGAGGTCGATCGAACGCGCGAGGAGCGGACGCCCGGCGAGCCGCACGAACGCCTTCGGCACATCGGCGCCCAAGCGCGTGCCCTCGCCGCCGGCAACCACGATCGCCCAGGTCGGGCTCATCCCGCGTCCGGGCTCGCGTTCACCTTGGTGAAGATCATCTTGCCCGACGGCGACTGCAGCACCGAGGTCACCTCCACCGCGGCCGTCTCGCCCAGCATCCGCCGGCCGCCCTCGACCACCACCATGGTGCCGTCGTCGAGGTAGCCGACGCCCTGGTCGTGCTCCTTGCCCTCGCGGATCACGCGGACGTCGAACGACTCACCCGGGAGCACCGCCGGCTTCAGCGCGTTCGCGAGCTCGTTCACGTTCAACACGACGACGTCCTGGATCCGGGCCAGCCGGTTCAGGTTGAAGTCGGTGGTGAGGATGCGGAGCCCGCGATCCTTGGCCAGCTTGAGCAGCTTGGCGTCGACGTCGTCGAGCTCGGGGAAGTCGACGTCGGGCGTCGTCACGGTCACCTCGGACCGCAGCCCCTGCACCACCTCGAGCCCGCGGCGGCCGCGGGCCCGCTTCAGCGAATCGCCCGAATCGGCGACGTGCTGGAGCTCGCGCAGCACGAACTCGGGCACGACCAGCTCGTCCTTGAGGAAGCCGGTGCGCACGATGTCGGCGATCCGCCCGTCGATGATCGCGCTCGTGTCGACGAGCGTCACGAAGCCGGGCGGCTCGGCCTCCGTGCCCGGCTCAGCGGTTGCGTGCACGCCGACCAGGCGCAGGATGCCGCGGTACTTCTTGGCCGCGGTGAAGGCGAAGAGGTAGCCCACCACCAGGAACAGCGGCAGGATCACCCACTTGCCGATGTACGGCAGCGTGTGGACCGGGAACCACAGGAGCGCGGACACGAGCAGCCCCACCAGGAGGCCGATCGCGGCAACTGTCAGCTCGCCCGCGCTGCGGGTCTGGGCGGCCCGCTCGACCCTCTTGAACCCGCGCACCAGCCCCTTGCCGACGAGGCCCCCCACCATCCACCCGACGGCGAAGACGAGGAAGACGACGACGGCGAAGGCGGGGTACGCGTAAGAAGCCTGATAACGATCTTCGAGATTAAGAGACAACCCCGCCTGGATGGCACCCAGGATGCCCAAGAGGGACAAGACGATCCGGGTTGAGACCACCATCGTCTGCTCCTCTCTACAACCGTCGCACCCGGCGCCGGATAGGCGGTCAGCCGCCCGGCCTGGGTGCTTGCACGATCCTGGCTACGCCCGCGCCTTGCGGGCCTCGCCGATCTCCTCGAGCACCTCCTCCAGGAACTCGCGCGCCTCGTCCTCGTCCATGTTCTTCGCGTACATCAGCTCGCTGGCGAGGATGCGCTTGGCCTTCGAGAACATCTGCTTCTCACCGGTGGAGAGTCCCTTCTCCTGGTCGCGCTGCGCGAGGTTGCGAACGACCTCGGCCATCTCGAAGATGTCACCGGTCTTCATCTTGTCGCGGTTGTGCTTGAAGCGGCGGTTCCAGTTCTTCGGCATCTTGGTGCCGTCGCCCTGGAGGACGGTGAGGACCTCCTCGACGGTCTCCTCACCGATCACCTTGCGCAGACCGACCCGCTCCGCGCTGTCCAGCGGAATCGTGACGGTCATGTCGTTGTGCAGGATCTGGATCGTCAGATACTCCCGATCCTTGTCCCCGACGACACGCATGTCCCTGCTTGTGATCGTCCCAGCCCCATGATGGGGGTACACGACCTTGTCGCCAACCTCATACAAAAGTCGCTCGACCTCCTCGGCAAAAATGCGCCTGCACGCCCGCGAAACCCCTC
>JAICUV010000071.1 GCA_025935655.1 Chloroflexota bacterium
ACATCGCGGCGCTCGGCGCGGCGGTGCCGACGCTGGAGCTGCGGCCCCTCCTGCCCGAGGCGGAGCTGGCGGACGTCCTGGCGGCAGCCGACGTGCTGCTGATCTCGGAACGGGCGACCCTTCTCGACATGTCACTACCCAGCAAGCTCACGACGTATCTCGCGGCTGGTCGGCCTGTCGTGGCTGCTGTCCCGCCCGGCGGAGTGACCGCTGGCGAGGTAGCCCGAAGCGGGGGTGGGATCGTCGTCCCGGCAGGCAGACCCGACGACCTGCTCGGAGAGCTCGAGAGGCTCAAGTCGAATCCGAACGTCGGGGCAGGGCTCGTGGACGCCGGGCAAGCGTTCGCACGCGATCAGCTGGACGAGGCGACCGCGCTGGCACGCTATCGTGAGTTCGTGGACAGGCTCCTCTCGCCGAACGCACAGGAAACGAAATGACGAAGCGAGCGCTCATCACCGGCATCACCGGTCAGGACGGGTCGTACCTTGCCGAGCTCCTGCTTGAAAAGGGCTACGAGGTCCACGGGCTGATGCGGCGGAGCAGCCAGTTCAACACCCAGCGTGTCGACCACCTGTACGTCGACCCGCACGAGGCGGAGACACGCTTCTTCCTCCACTACGCGGACCTCACGGACTCGTCCTCGCTCATCGGCCAGCTCCACGAGATCCGACCCGACGAGGTGTACAACCTCGGGGCGCAGAGCCACGTCAAGGTGAGCTTCGAGATGCCCGAGTTCACCGCCGAGACCGTCGCGATGGGTACGCTGCGGATGCTCGAGGCGGTGCGTACCGCGGACTGGCCAGTACGCTTCTACCAGGCCGGCAGCTCGGAGATGTACGGCAAGGTGCTCGAAACTCCACAACGCGAGACCACGCCGTTCAATCCCCGCTCGCCGTACGCGGTCGCCAAGGTCTTCGCGCACCACATCACCGTGGACTACCGGGAGGCCTACGGAATCCACGCATCGAATGGCATCCTGTTCAACCACGAGTCGCCGCGCCGGGGCGGGACGTTCGTGACCCGAAAGGTGACGCGCGGTGTGGCGGCGATCCTCAAGGGAGAGCAGCAGTACATCCACCTGGGCAACCTCGAGGCCAGGCGCGACTGGGGATACGCGAAGGAGTACGTCGAGGCCATGTGGCTGATGCTCCAGAAGGATGAGCCTGGCGACTACGTGGTGGCCACGGGCGAGATGCACACGGTTCGCGAGCTGTGCGAGGCGGCCTTCGGGCTCGTCGGGCTCGATTGGGAGCAGCACGTTCGGGTGGATCCTCGCTACTTCCGCCCGACTGAGGTGGACGAGCTGTGCGGCGACCCGTCGCAGGCGATCGCGGAGCTCGGCTGGCGGGCAACCACCCGCTTCCAACCCCTCGTGCGACTCATGCTGGAGCACGACCTTCGGGAAGCGGGATTCGACCCCGCCGTGAGCGTCCGTGGGGGCGAGTCCGGCTCATGAGCGCCCTCGAAGGCCGCCGCGTCATGGTCACCGGCGGTGGTGGCTTCCTCGGTAGTGCGGTGGTGAGACGACTCGCGCGCTCCGGAGCGTCGGACGTCTTCGTCCCGCGAAGCGCGGACTTCGACCTCAGAACCGCCGAGGGCATCGCCCGCGCCCTGGCCACGGGTCGCCCGGACGTGGTGATCCACCTGGCTGCCGTCGTCGGCGGCATCGGGGCAAACCGCGAGAACCCTGGTCGGTTCTTCTACGAGAACGCGATCATGGGCATCCAGCTGATGGAGCAGTCGCGACTCGCCGGGGTCGGCAAGTTCGTTCAGATCGGCACAGTGTGCTCGTACCCCAAGTACACCGCGGTGCCGTTCATCGAGGACGACCTCTGGAATGGGTATCCCGAGGAGACGAACGCGCCGTACGGCATCGCGAAGAAGATGCTCCTCGTCCAGGGCCAGGCGTACCGGGCGCAATACGGGTTCAACGTCATCCACCTGATCCCCGTCAACCTGTACGGTCCGGGCGACAACTTCGACCCCTCGTCGTCGCACGTGATTCCGGCCCTCGTCCGGAAGTGCCTTGAAGCGGTGGATTCGGGCTCCGGCCACATCGACGTCTGGGGCACGGGGTCTGCCTCGCGCGAGTTCCTCTATGTCGACGATGCGGCGCGGGGCATCGTGCTCGGTGCCGAGCGCTATGACGGCCCCGAGCCCATCAACCTCGGCGTCGGGCAGGAGATCACGATCCGCGAGCTCGTCCACACGATCGCCCGGCTATGCGGGTTCACGGGCGAGATCCGCTGGGACGCGACCAAGCCGGACGGCCAGCCGCGTCGGGCGCTTGATACGAGCCGCGCGAAGGCCCAGCTCGGCTTCCAGGCGCAGACGTCCTTCGAGGCCGGGCTTGCCGCCACCATCGAGTGGTATCGGGGGCGGCGGGCTCGTGGCGATTCGATGGTGACCCCTCGGTGACTCCCGAGGCACGGCGCGAGGGGGAGGCCGCCGCGCCCCCAGTCGGCGCCCGGAACGCGGGCCGCGCATCCGCAAACAGGATCGGGGCGGCCGCCCTCACCGGTGCCATCGCCAAGGGTCTCGCGCTGGTCTCGCAGGTCGTCGCGATCGCCGTGGCCGTGCGGGCGCTGGGAACGGATGGGTTCGCGACGTTCGTGGTGATCAGCTCGCTCGTCTCGTGGATCAGCATCGTGAGCCTGGGCGTCGCCCCGGGACTGACGCTCGGTATGGCACGGTCGGAAGGACCGGTGGATCGCGGCGAGCTGGCGGGCCTGTTCAGCGTCGCGCTCGGGGTCATGGCCGCGGTCGCGGCTGTCATCGTCATGATCGCGGTGATCCTTGCTGCGACGGGCACATTCACGTCGGTCGCCGACACCCTGGGGGCCACGAATCCGAGCGACGCCGCAGCGGCGCTGCTGTGCATGGTCGTGCTCGTGGCCGCGCAACTGGTCGTGGTGGTCCCCGAGGGAGCGCAGCTGGGCCTCCAGTCCCAGTACGTGACGAACCTGTGGGCGGGGCTCGGCTCGGCCATCGCAATCGGCGCGCTGATCGCCCTCGGAGGCCAGGCGACGACGATCACGGCGTTCATCCTTCTGGCACAGCTACCGCAGCTCGTGACACGCGCGCTCAACGGGATCGTCTTCACGAGCCGGCGGGCGTACCTCTTGCGACCACCCGCGGGAAGCCTCCGGCGCCATCTGCCCATGCTGCTCGGCTCGGGTGCCGCCTTCACGGGCTTCGCAGTCGCGAGCTACGTCGGCATGCAGCTCGGACTCCTCGTCCTGGCCGTCGCGGCGGACGCGGGGCAGGTTGCGCTCGCCGCCGTGATCGTGCGCGGGCTGCAGCTCCAGATGAGCGGCCTCACGATCCTCACCACCCCTTCCTGGCCGGCGATCACCGCCGCCAAGGCACGCGGCGACGTGGCCTGGATCCGTCGCGCCCACCGCCTCCTCCTCTCGGTGGCGATGCTGTACGCCGGCGTCCTCGCGCTCGCCGTCCTGGTCGCGCTGGAGCCGCTCATCGGCGTCTGGACGGGGACCCGGCCGCCGGACGACTTGGCCCTTCGAGCGACCGTTGCCGTGATCATTCTGGTGAACGACTTCTCGCATGTGAACGCGATTACGCTCGTCGGGCTCGGCGTGCTGCGCTTCACCTCGCTGGTGCTGGTGCTCGAGGCCTGCCTGACCATCATCGCCCAGGCCATCCTGGTGCCGCAGGGAGGAGCCATCGCCTACTTCGTGGCCCTCGCCGGTTGTCTCATCGGCGTCTCGGGCTGGATCTTCGTCCGTCGCGTGCACCTCGAGTGGCGGCGCCTGCGCCAGGCCCGGCCGGCCGGCATGACTGCCGCGTTCACATGACCGCCCGAACGCCCATGGGGTTCGCCTCGCTATCCCTGCCGATGGGCGCGGTGAGACCGCTCGCCGTCGTCGCCGGGGCGCTGCTCACGCTCCAGTCGTCTCAGGGCCTGGAGCTCAGCAAGATCGCCTTCTTCGCGATCGTCGCACTCGCACTCGCGGGATCGTCGTTCCACGTCTGGCGGTCCCGGGACACCGAGCTCGTCCGCATCGCCCGGCCGTGGCTCGTCGCCTCAGGGGTGCTGGCCACCATCCTCGTCATCTCCGTCCCCGTCGCGCTCGCGCATGGGACGTCGCCCACCGGCTGGGCGCGCGACGCGGCGTCATATGCCCTCGTCGCCGCCGCGCCCTGGCTCGCCCTGGACCTTGGCCTGTCAGTCTCCCCGCGGACAGCATCGCGCGCCCTGATCGTCGCGGGCTCGCTTTCGACCGTGTCGTTCACGCTCATCTGGACGCAACGGCGACACCTCGCCGAGCTGCCGATCGACCGGCTGGTGCTCCCCTCCTTCGCGTTCGCGGCCGCACTGTTCGCCTTCGCCGTGGCCCACGCGTGCTGGAGCGAACGCCACCGGTGGCCATGGGCGATCGGCGCGTCCGTCGTCATCGGCCTCCTCCTCGTCACGGGCACCCGCACGACCCTCGTCCTTGCCGTCGTCCCAGTGGTCATCTGGCTGGACATCGTCATCCGCAGGCGGGCATTCGCTCCAAGCGTCGCGCTGTCGGCCCTTCTGCCGCTCCTCGTCGTGGCAGCATTTGCGTGGCCTGCAACGGTACGACTGATAGGGGTCGATCAAGGAGCGGCTGCGCCCGCCGCCGCCGCATCGCCATCGCCCTCCGTGGGGCCGGGCGAAGCGACGGGTGGCGTAGCAGGGTCGCCGGGACCGTCTCCGACGCCGGCGCCGAGTGACGATGGCAGGTACGAGAAGATCGCCGACGTCGCGGCGGGCACGGACCCCAGTCTCCAGCTTCGCTGGAGGCAGACGGAGGTTGCGTGGATCCTGTTCACCAGCGCGCCACTGGTTGGCAACGGGCCGGGTGTGTCGATCCCGTGGGTCAACTGGGATGGATCGCTCGTGATGGAGTCATGGGCCGACACGCCGCTGACGATCCTGGCGAAGTTCGGGCTGCTGGGAATCCTGATCTGGATCGTGCTCGGGTGGGCGACGGTGACCACGCTGCGGCACCTGCGGAGCCGCGGCGTCGATGGCCTGACCGTCCGATCCGCGATCCTGGGCTTTGCGGCCGGCATCGTCGCCCTGACGCCCCTGGGGCCGCAGCTCGAGGACAAGGGCACCGGCCTCGCCATCCTGCTCCTTCTCGGGATCGCGTTCGCGACCCTGCGCGAGGTGCCCGCTGAGCCGGCACAGGCTGAGCGCCATGGGTGAGGAGCTTGTGGTACAGCCGCTGGTATCGATCGTGACGCCGTCGTTTCAGCAGGGACGGTGGCTGGAGGACAACCTGCGGTCTGTGGAGGGCCAGAGCTACCCCCGAATCGAGCACATCGTCGCGGACGGTGGCTCGACGGACGGATCGGTCGAGGTACTCCGGCGACACGATCGACCGGGCCTCACCTGGACGAGCGAGGTTGACGAAGGGCAGTCCGACGCGATCAATCGTGCCTTCGGCCGCAGCCGCGGGGAGATCATCGGGTGGCTCAATTCCGACGACGCCTACTTCGGACCCGACGTGGTGCAGATGGCGGTCGAGGTGTTCCGCAGGGAGCCCGACGTCGCCGTCGTGTACGGCCACGCCGTGCTCGTCAACGCGGATGGGCTCGTCCTGCAGACGCTCTGGGTGCCGCCGTTCAGCCGGTCGCTCCTGCGGCTGCACGACTACATCATCCAGCCAGCCGCATTCGTGCGGCGGTCCATGGTCGGGTCCGTGCTCGTTGACCCGAGCTACGACTTCACGATGGACTACGAGCTCTTCCTCCGGCTGGCCCGTGGGCACCGCTTCCAGCGGATCGATCGGATCATCGCGATCGATCGTCATCACCCCGCCCGCAAGTCGTACACCATGCCCGAGACGTCGCGCATGGACCACGCGCGGCTGGCCGGGTCCTACGGCATCGCCGACGGCGGCGCGTCACGAGTCGCACGCAAGACCTGGAAGATCCTGTCGCGAATTGCCGGCGCCAGCCTGATCCCCGGGGCCCTCTCGGAGCCGACCGCGTTCGAGACGATCCGGGACGGTCGCCTGGCGCTGGCGAGGCGACAGCTGATCACGCCCCGGGCCCGGATGGATCGCAGCCCCGCCACGGGCGGACGCCGCCGGGGCTGAACGCCGGCCGCCCGACGTGCTGTGCGGTGGCGGGCGGGAATCGGTCAGGTCCGCCGCTCGCGGCGGGCGATCGCGTCGCGCGCGGCGCGGTCGAGGGCCATCGCGAACCCCTCTGGGGATGCCTGGGTCGCGATCATCGTGCGCCGACGGGCGCGCGCCGCCGTCGATCCGTCGGCCCCGAGGGCTGTTCGCATCGCCTGTTCGAGGGCGAGCGAATCGTCGACTGGCACGATGGTGCCGTCACCCGGTCTGACGAGATCCACGGCACTCCCGACGCCCTCCGAGGCGATGACGTAGAGACCCGCGGCCAGCGCTTCGTTGACGGTGAGTCCCCAGACCTCCCTCTCGGAGGGGAGGACGAACACGTCCGCGTCGAGGAATGCGAGTGCGAGGTCGGCACCTTCACGTCTGCCGCTCATGTGGATTCGGGAGGCGTGACGCGCGCCCTCGAGCCGGACCTGCTCCGCCAGTGGTCCGTCGCCGACCATGTGCAGCGTGATCTCGGGATGGTCGTCGGCGACACGGTTGAACGCACGCACCACGGCGAGCGGCCGCTTCCTCTCCACCATGCGTCCGACGAACAGGAAGTTCCCAACCCGCTGTCGATCGGGCAGCGGTGCCCCGGCGATGCGGGGCGACAGGGCTGACGGCAACGGGTGCTGGTGAATGCGGGCCGGGTCGGCACCGAGCGCAGTCGCGTACTCGGTCGCCAACGACCCGATGCTGACGATCTCGTCGGCGCGGCGCACGAAGGCCGACCGATAGCGGTCGCTGAGCCCAGATCGAATCATGCCCGTGGCCGCGGCGCTCTCGGTCCACAACACGATCGGGGTGCGGGCGACGAGAGCCCATGCGAGCGCCTCGAGCATCGTGGGGCCCCAGCTGTGGAGCACCACTGCATCCGGATGGAGGTGGGCGAGCCGGGCGCTGACGCCGAACGACAGTTGGGTCCGGAAGTCGACGTTCGAGCGAGTGACCGAGTGCGCCGGATGCCTGACCATACGGAACCGCCGCGGTGCGCCCCACGGGTCGTCGAAGGCGGACCAGAGGCTCTCGCCGCCGTCGACGGACCCGAACACGATCACCGTCAGGTCTACGAGGTCTGCCAGCGCATTCTGGATGGCCGTGTAGTAGGGCGTCGGGCTCGACGCCACCATCGCGATCCGTGGTCGGCGCGACGCCACCTGGACCCTCCCTGCAGTGACCCGTTGACGCACGGGCCGCGTCGCCGCCGATCGTAGCCCGATTGCGGGTGGCGTCGAGGGCGATGCCGGGGGGCTGCGTGGCCGGCGGAGCCGTGTCGTGGGGCTGGCTGTCCATGCGGTCTCGCGTCGGGGAGCTGCGCGAGGGTGTGGCATCCGGCGCGGTCCCGCATCCGATAGGCTGGGGCTCGTACTACCGCCAGTCGCGGACACGCGTGGGGGCCTTGTGGCACGGCTGCTGATGATCTCGACGAACGACACACCCGAGGTGACCGGGGTGGGTCCGACTGCGTCCGCCGTCGCTCGCTTCGGCGACGTCGTGGAACGGCTCCTGTCACGCCGCGAACCGATCGTCACATGAGCCGGCGCGCGCGATGAGCGCTCTCCATGGCCCCGCCGCGGAGCGACCAGGCGCCATGCGCTGCCCACGTTGCCTGGGCTCGCTGGGTCCGGTGACGCCGCCGACGGTCGACGGGTGCGCCGCCTGCGGCTGGCGTCCGACGGTCCAGGACGGCGTGCCCGTCTTCCTCGTGGAGCCGACGCTGGCAGAGCACGACGAGCTCGATCATCACCACGGACACGGGCACGGAGGAAAGGCGGCGCAGGCCGCGCACTTCGATCGGCCCCGGGACGAGGAGTTCGAGATCGATCGTCCGCACGGGGGTCCCCGCCTGTACCGGTTCCTGCTCGCCGAGAAGTTCCGCCGTGCCGCCGGTCCCATCCGCACCGATCTCGTCGGTGCGTCGGTCCTGTGCGTCTGCGGCGGCTCGGGAATGGACGCGGAGTTCTTCGCGCGTGCCGGCGCCGTCGTGACCAGCTCCGACCTGTCGCTCGGCGCCGCGAGTCGGGCCCGGGTGCGTGCCGAACGGTACGGGGTAGAGATCCGGTCGATCGTCGCCGACGTCGAGCGGCTGCCCTACGAGGCGGGGTCTGTGGATGTGGTTGCCGTCCATGACGGCCTGCACCACCTGGACGATCCATTCGCGGGGCTGAGCGAGATGGCACGCGTGGCTCGGCGGTGGGTCGTCGTGACCGAGCCGGCGCAGGCGTCGCTCACGAGGGTAGCCATCCGGCTCGGGCTCGCGCTCGAGACAGAGGAATCCGGGAACCGCGTCGCGCGGCTGGACCCCGCGGTCGTCGCGTCGTATCTCGCGGAACTGGGGTTTGTGCCGCTTCGCGCGGAACGGTACGCGATGTACTACCCGCATCGGCCGGGTGCCATTTTCCGCCTCATGAGCCGGCCCTACCTGTTCCCGCTGGCCCGCGCGGGCTGGCGGGCGGCGAACGGTCTCCTCGGCCGATTCGGCAACAAGATGGTCGTCGTCTGTGAGCGCAGCGCCCGGGCACAACCGCCCGGCGCAGCCGATCGCGGGGATCCGGGTCCAGCGTGACGGATCGCCTCCGGCGCGGGCAGACACGAGCGGTCGGCGATTCCATCGCGATGCTCCCGTGGCTCCTCGGCTTCGTCGCCTTCCTCGGCGCGTACGCGTGGGTCCGGCGCGACTGGGTGTGGATCGTCGGCGACGACTCGAACCTCCTCATGCCCGCCATCAACATCGGGCGCGGGCTCGTGCCGAACCTGGACTTCGTCAACGGCTACCCGGGCCTGACCTTCTACGTGCAGCGCGCAATCATGCTCGTCGTCGGTGAGACGCCGATCGCCGAGCACGTGTACACGGCGATCATGGCAGGCGCGTTCGGGCTCACGGCCGCGTGGATGCTTCGGCGGCTCTATCCCCCTGCCCTGGTCTGGCTCCTTGTGTTCTTCGTGTGGACCGTCACCCACCGCCTGAATCCGACCCCCAACCCAGGCTACCTGATGGAGACCCTGGCGCTCGGCTCCATGTACTGGATGGATCGGTTTGGGACAAGCCGCCGGCTGCGCGACGCGCTCGTTGCCGGGGGGATCGCGGGTCTCGCGCTGCTGTTCAAGCAACCCGCAGTCTTCCTCCCCGTGGTGTTCCTGCTGGCGACCAGCTACGCGTGCCTCGCGTGGCCCGACCGGGTGCTGCCGACCCGCCTTCGCGGGCTCGTCATCGGCGCGAACGCGGTCATCCTCGTCGGCTTCGTGTGGACCTATCTCGGGGTGTCAGTGTTCGGCGTCCTCGGCGAGGGTGACACCCGCCGCTCCCTCCTGCTGAGCACCGTCGTCTTCGTCGGTCCGTGGGTTGCCGCGGTTGCCGGGCTCGCAGTGCTGCCCCGGCGGATCCAGGGCGAGGATGGCGCCGGGTGGAGCATCGGCGAGGGCGTTCGTGCCAACGCGGTCTTCATCTTTGGCTTCGCCCTCGTCGCCGCCATCGGGCTGGCCGCGATGTACGGATCCCCCACCCGCATCGCGGAGGTGCTGCGGCTCGCGTTCGTCGTGGGGCCACAGGAGATCAACGCGACCCAGTCGAAGGTGCTACAGCCGCTCCTCCTGTGGCCGACGGTCGCCATCGCACTGCTCGTGACCCTCGCGCCATTTGCGATCGCCGCCGTGCGTTCCGTGGCAGTGCGCGCCCTGATCTTCGGCGCAGCCTGCGTCGGATGCTGCTACACCGCGCTGACGTACTCCGACCTGCAGTTCACGGTCGCGGGCACCCTCATCGTCGTGGCGATGGTCGCGATCTTCCTGGTCCGCGCTCCCGAGGACCGGGAAGCGTGGCGGCGGCTGTTCCTGTTCCTCGGCGCGACCTGCCTGCTGGCGTACCTCGTGCCCCATCCCAAGTACACCTACAGCCTGGGGATCCTGGCCGTCTCGGGGTGGTTCATGCTCGGGTCGGCTGCGCCGAGGCGATGGCCGCTCGCCTTTGACGTCGCCGGCTTCGTCGTCCTCCTCGCGATCGGCGTCCTGACCGTTCGGTGGGCCGACGCCGAGATGACGTACATGACGACCTTCCACCTGGGGGCACACACGGTGGCGTCGTACGACAGCGCGTTCCCGGCGGCAGTCGATGCAGCGAACGCGACCACTGAGGCGGACTGGCTGTCGGAGCGCTACGACTACCTCGTCTACCTTGCCCACGCGCCCTGACGGCCGCACGACGGCCGGGACGGCTCCTACCGGAACACGCCTGCCTCAGGGCGCGCGAGCCACGCCGCGAGCGTCCGCGCGTTCGCGTCCTTGGCCGATACCAGCGGTTGTGCCACGGGCCACTCGATCCCGATCGCCGGGTCGTCCCAGCGGATCCCCGACTCCGAGGCCGGGTTGTAGGGCGCGGTGCAGAAGTACTCGATCTCGGCGACGTCGCTCAGGACCGCGAACCCGCGCGCGAACGATGCGGGCGCCCAGAACAGCACCGGCTCCTCTGCGGACGCCTCGAGCGACACGTACCGGCCCAGGGTCGGCGAGCCCGGCCGGATGTCCACCGCGACCATGAACGCCCGCCCGGACACCACCCGCATGAGCTTGCCCTGTGGGGGATCCCACTGGAAGTGCAGGCCGCGGATGACGCCGCGCTCGGAGCGCGACTGGTTCACCTGGGCGAAGGTCGTCGGCAGCCCCTGGCCCAGCTCGGCGAACACGTCGGTGCGCGCGATCTCCGCGAACCAGCCGCGCTCATCGGGGAAGCGCCGTGGTCGGACGATGAGGACCTCGGGAATGGATGTGGGCTCGACGGTGAACGGCACCGCTACATCATCACCAGGCCGCCGTCGACGGCGAGCACCTGGCCCGTGATGTAGCCGGCCTCGTCCGAGGCCAGGAACGCGACCGCATCCGCGATCTCCTCGGGCGTCCCGAACCGGCCGAGCGGCGTCCGCTCGGTGATCTGCGCCTGGAGCGCCTCCGGCAGGTCCTGGGTGAGCTCCGTGAGCACGAAGCCCGGGGCCACGGCGTTGACGGTGATCCCACGCGACGCCAGCTCGCGCGCGGCGGCCTTCGTCAGTCCGATGAGGCCCGCCTTCGCGGAGCTGTAGTTCGCCTGGCCCATCTGGCCCGCCTGCCCGGACACGCTGGTGATGTTGATGACCCGCCCGCTGCGGGCCTTGAGCATCGGCCGGGTGCACGCCTTGAGCGCCCAGAACGCCCCGAACAGGTTGGTCTCGAGGACGTCGGTCCAGTCCTCGGCCTTCATCCGCATGATCAGGTCGTCGCGGGTGATCCCGGCGTTGTTGACGAGGATGTCGACCTTCCCGAATGCCTCGAGGACGGCCTTGACGAGCGCCTCGGCGCCCTCCTGCTCGCGCGCGTCGGCCTGGACGGCGAGCGCCCGCCGGCCGAGCGACTCGACCTCGGCCGCGGTCGCGGTGGCCGCGTCGGTGTTGCCCTTGTAGCTGAACGCCACGTCGGCGCCCTGGCGGGCGAGCCGCAGGACGATGGCCCTGCCGATGCCCCGGGAGCCGCCGGTCACGAGGGCGGTCTTGCCGGTCAGGTCGAGCATGCGGGGGATCCCTCCAGGCGTCAGCGGGTGGGCTGGTGGACGAGCTCGGGCTCACCCGGGACGACGTCCGAGAGGTCCAGCTCGGCGGGGAGCGGCAGGGGCCGCGCGAGGATCTCGGCGAGCGCCGGCGGGATGGGGTCCACGGAGTCCCAGTCGATGGGCGCGCGGACGGTCACGTCCTCCGGGCGGACCGCGTCATCGGCCGTGCGGCCGCGGGCGGGATCCGCGGTCCACTCCATCGCCACGGCGCCGGACGTGAACCCGGCGCCGAACGCCACGAACACGATCCGGTCGCCGACGTCCACCCGGCCCTCGTTGACCGCCTCGGCGAGCGCGATCGGGACCGACGCGGCCGAGGTGTTGCCGTACTTGTCGAGGTTGACGTAGAGCTTGTCCATCGGCAGGTCCAGGCCCTTGGCCACGGCCTCGATGATCCGGACATTGGCCTGGTGCGGGATGATCAGGTCCACGTCGTCCTGGGTCCAGCCGGCCTTGCCGACCGCGGCGAGCGCGGTGGACGCCAGGGTGCGGGTCGCGAAGCGGTAGGTCTCGCGGCCCTCCATGCGGATCTTGTGCTCGCCGCGAGCGATCGTCTCGGGCGAGGGCGGGCTCTTCGATCCGCCGGCGGGCAGCCAGATCATGTACGCGCCCTGGGGCTCCGTGGTGAGCTCGATGCCCACGGGCGAGACGGGCTCGTCGGACGCCGACAGCACCACGGCCCCGGCCCCGTCCCCGAACAGGATGCAGGTGCTCCGGTCGGTGTAGTCGAGGAACCGGGTCAGCAGCTCTGCGCCGATGACCAGCGCATGCTTCGCGAGCCCCGCCTGGATGTACGCGGAGGCGGTGGCGTACCCGTACACGAACCCCGAGCAGGCGGCCATGACGTCGAACGCGAACGCCTTCGTGTTGCCGATCGCCTCCTTCACCAGGGCGGCCGTCGAGGGCATCCAGTAGTCGGGCGTGAGCGTCGCGAGGATGATGATGTCGATGTCCTCGGGCTGGAGACCCGCGGTGTGGATCGCCCGGAGCGCGGCGACGGCACCCATGGAGGCGGTCGTCTCGTGGGCGGCCGCGACGCGGCGCTCCCGGATCCCCGTCCGGCTCACGATCCACTCGTCGGACGTGTCGACCATCCGCTCGAGGTCGGCGTTGGACAGCACCTGTGACGGGGCGTACCGGCCCCACCCGGTGAGCTTGACGGACTGCTGCGTGGGCTGGCTCATGCTGGCTCGACCTCGATGAGCGGCTGCTTCGCCTTGACGAGGGCGCCGTTGTCCACGCAGATGCGTGTGACGCGCCCGGCGAGGTCGCTCTTGATCTCGTTGAACAGCTTCATCGCCTCGATCAGCCCGATGATCTGGCCGACCGAGACGTGATCGCCGACGGCGACGTACGCCGTGGCGCCCGGCGACGGCGCGCCGTAGTAGATGCCGGTGAGCGGCGCCTTCACCGCGGGCTTCGC
>JAICUV010000199.1 GCA_025935655.1 Chloroflexota bacterium
CTCAAGGCCGGCTACGCGTTCGGCGAGACGACCGAGATGTTCCACACCACGTACCGCGTCCCGAAGGCGAAGCTGGACCCCGGCACGTACCGCAACATCACCGGCAACGAGGCGACGGGCCTCGGATTCCTGACCGCGTCGAAGCTGGCCGGGCGGCAGCTGTTCTACGGCTCGTATCCGATCACGCCCGCGTCTGACATCCTCCACCAGCTGTCGGGCTACAAGCACTTCGGGGTCAAGGCGTTCCAGGCGGAGGACGAGATCGCGGCGATCGGCGCCGCAATCGGCGCGGCCTACGGCGGGGCGCTCGCGCTCACCGGCACCTCGGGCCCCGGCGTCGCCCTCAAGCAGGAGGCGATGGGCCTGGCGGTCATGACCGAGCTCCCCCTGGTCATCATCAACGTCCAGCGCGCCGGCCCCTCGACCGGGATGCCGACGAAGGTGGAGCAGGCCGACCTGTTCCAGGCGCTGTACGGGCGCAACGGCGAGAGCCCGATCCCGGTCGTCGCCCCGGCGACGCCGGGCGAGTGCTTCTCGCTCGCGATCGAGGCCTCGCGCATCGCGCTCAAGTACATGACGCCGGTCGTCTACCTGTCCGATGCCTTCGTCGCGAACGGTGCCGAGCCGTGGAAGGTGCCGTCACTCGAGGACCTGCCCGACATCTCCGTCGACAACGCCGTCAAGGGCGACGGCACGTTCCTGCCGTACTCCCGCGACCCGGAGACGCTCGGCCGTCCGTGGGCGATCCCGGGCACGCCGGGCCTCGAGCACCGCATCGGCGGCCTCGAGAAGGCGGATGGCCTGGGCAACGTGAGCTACGACCCGGACAACCACCACAAGATGACGTTGCTGCGCGCCGCGAAGGTCGCGGGGATCGCCCGCGACATCCCGCCGCTCGATGTCTACGGCCCGGAGGACGGCGACCTGCTCATCCTCGGGTGGGGGAGCACCTACGGCGTGCTCCGGAGCGCCGTCGAGCGTCTGCAGGCCGAAGGGCGCTCCGTCGCCCAGGCGCACCTGCGCTATCTCAATCCCTTCCCGGCCAACACGGGCGAGGTGCTCCGGCGCTACCGGACCGTCCTCGTGCCGGAGCTGAACCTCGGCCAGCTGTCGTTCGTCCTGCGGGGCACGTACCTCGTGGACGCCGTCGGCTACAACCGGGTCAAGGGCAAGCCGTTCCGCATCCAGGAGATCGTCGACGAGGCCAACCGCCTCCTCGACGGGCAGGGCTGATCGACATGACCGAACAGATGACGTCCCCCCTCGACGGCACCGCGCCGATCAAGCTGACCCGGAAGGACTTCGTGTCCGACCAGGAGGTCCGCTGGTGTCCCGGCTGCGGCGACTACTCGATCCTCGCGCAGACCCAGAAGGTGATGCCCGACTTCGGCGTGCCGAAGGAGAACATCGTGTTCATCTCCGGCATCGGCTGTTCGGGCCGCCTGCCGTACTACATGAACACGTACGGGTTCCACACGATCCACGGCCGCGCGCCCACGATCGCGACCGGCCTCAAGGCCTCGCGCCCGGACCTCATGGTGTGGGTCATCACGGGTGACGGCGACGCGCTGTCGATCGGCGGCAACCACCTCCTGCACTCGATGCGCAGGAACGTGGACTTCACCATGCTCATGCACAACAACCGGATCTACGGCCTGACCAAGGGCCAGACCTCGCCGACGTCCGAGTTCGGCAAGCGCACGAAGTCGACGCCGCTGGGGTCCGTGGACCGGCCGATCATGCCGCTCACGATCGCGCTCGCCGCCGAGGCGACGTTCGTCGCGCGCACGGTCGACACGCACACCGAGCACATCCAGGGGACGCTCGAGAAGGCCGGTCGCCACCGCGGCAGCTCGTTCGTCGAGATCCTCCAGAACTGCAACATCTTCAACGACGGCGCCTGGCGCGACTTCACCGAGCGCGAGGTGCGAGACGACCGGATGCTCGTCCTCGAGCACGGCCAGCCGATGATCTTCGGCAAGGAGCGCGACAAGGGCATCCGCCTCAACGGGCTCCACCCGGAGATCGTCACGATCGGCGAGGCCGGCGTCACCGAGGCCGACCTGCTCGTCCACGACGCGCACGCTGACGACCCGCATCTCGCGCTGATCCTGTCGCGGATGTCGTGGCCGGAGTTCCCCGTCCCCGTCGGCGTGTTCCGCGACGTCGAGCGGCCCACCCACTCGGACCTGATCGACGCCCAGATCGAGCAGGCGATCGAGAAGTCCGGCGAGGGAAACCTCGCCCGGGCGCTCGTCTCCGGCGAGACCTGGACCGTCGAGTAGCGGGGGACCCCCGGATGCTCTGCCCCGTCTGCCGTCACGACAACTTCGAGGGCGAGGACAGCTGCAGCAACTGCGGCGCGGACCTCGCGGCGTCGGACATCCCGGAATCCGCGCTCGAGTTCAACCAGTCGGTCCTCGGCGACCACCTCCATGCGCTGGGGTTCGGCGCGATGGTCATCGTTGAGCCGGACCTCGGCGTGGCCACCGCGATCCGGCGGATGCACGACGCGCGCACCGACTGCCTGCTCGTGTGTGACGGCCCGCGCCTGGTCGGCATCTTCACCGATCGCGACGCCGTGGTGAAGGCGGCGGACAAGCGGCTGCAGCTCTACGCCATCGCGGACTTCATGACGCCGGACCCGGTCGTCCTGCGCCAGGAGGACACGCTCGCGATCGCGATTCACAAGATGGCCGTGGGCGAGTTCCGCCACATCCCGATCGTCGACGAGGACGGTGCCCCGGTTGGCGTCGTGGCGGCCGCGGACGTGTTCCGCCACATCGCCGCCGCGCTGGGTTGAGCGAGGGGCGCCCGGCCATCCCCGCCGGTCCGCGGATCGTCGTCCTCGCGGACGACCTCATCTGGGCCACGCGCCTCCGCGACGGCGTCCGCCGCGCCGGGGGCGACGCCCTCCCCGCGCGCACCCTGGCGGCCTTCGACGCTGCCCTGGCCGGCGCGGACGGGGCGCTCGTGGACCTGACGGCGCGCGCCTATGACGGGCTCGACGCCCTCGCCCGGGCGACCGCGGCCGGCGTCCCCTCGATCGCGGTCGGCCAGCACGACGACGTGGAGCTGCGACGCTCGGCGAAGGCCGCGGGCGCGACGCGGGTGCACGCGTACCGGGCCCTGTTCGAGCACGGCGACCGCGAGCTGGCGGCATGGCTGACGGCGCTGCGCGCCGCGAAGGAGGAGGAGCGATGAGCGGGATCCCGGCGGCGCGCTACGGCGAGCGCCTCGTGGCGGCACGGCGGGAGGCGGCGGCCGCCGGGCTCGACGCGCTGTGCATCGGCGTGGGCGCCGACCTGCGCTATCTCACGGGATACGAGGCGATGCCGCTGGAGCGGCTCACGATGCTGCTGGTCCCGGCCGCCGACGCGGCACCGCTGACGCTCATCGCCCCGCGCCTCGAGGCGACGCCCGCACGCACGTGCGCGGCCGCGCAGGCCGGCGCGGTGGAGGTGGCCACCTGGGAGGAGACCGAGGACCCGATGGCGCTGGTCGCCGCGCGACTCGGGGATGCGCTGGGGCGGGACGCGGCGGACCTGCGCGCCATCGCCATCAACGACACGCTGCGGGCATCGTTCGTGCTGGGGCTCCAGCGCGTGCTGCCCAGCGCGTCGTTCGTGCTCGCGTCCAGCGTCCTGCGCCGCCTGCGGATGGCGAAGGACCGGGACGAGGTCGCGCTCCTGCGATCCGCCGCGCACGCGGCCGACCGGGTCGTGCTCGCGATCGCCGCCGGCCCGCTCGTGGGCCGCACCGAGGCCGACGTGGCCCGCGAGGTCCGCGACCGCCTGCTTGCCGAGGGCCACGAGCACGCGGAGTTCTGGATCGTCGCGTCCGGCCCCAACAGCGCGTCGCCGCACCACGATCCCGGTGAGCGGGTCATCCAGGCGGGCGAGCCGATCGTGATCGACATCGGCGGCACCGTGGGCGGCTACGGCTCGGACATCACGCGCACCGTCTGGGTCACCGGCGGGGACGACGCGAAGGGTCCCGACGACGACTTCCGGCGCCTGTACGACGTCCTCCAGCGCGCCCAGGCCGAGGCGACCGCCGCCGTCAGGCCCGGCATCGCGTGCGAGGCGATCGACGGCGTCGCCCGGGGGATCATCACCGACGCGGGCTTCGGCCCGATGTTCTTCCACCGGACGGGCCACGGCATCGGCCTCGAGGGGCACGAGGAGCCGTACCTCGTCGCGGGCAATGCGGAGCCGATGGCCGCCGGCCACGCATTCAGCGTCGAGCCCGGGATCTATCTCGAGGGCCGCTTCGGCGCCCGGATCGAGGACATCGTCGTGTGCGGCGAGGCCGGTCCCGACACCCTCAACGAGGCCACCCGGGACCTGCTGGTCGTGGCCGGCTGAACGTCCGATCGCCCCCGCGCGTCGGCGAGACGGCCCGTCCGGGGGTATCATCCGCCGATCCCCGGTCGCCTGCCCGGCGCCGGCATCCGAGAGCCCTGCACATGACGCACCTTCTCGCGGGAGCCCCCTCCCGCCTCACCGGCCGATGAGCCGGCGCGGCCGTCACGGCCGACAGCAGCACTCCGGTTCGACGCGACCCGGCGGACCCGCCCCCGAGCGGCAGGCCGGCACCGCGGAAGCCCGTCCCGGCGAGTCCCGCGTGGTGGCGCCGATCGACAGGATGCCGTCGGCGAGCGTCGGCCCCGACCCGGCGGAGCGGGTGCCCGCGCCCGGCCGCGCACCAGCCGCGGAGACGTCGCCCGTGCTCGCGCCCCGGGCCGCCCAGGTCGCCCCATCGCCGGTCGCCGACGCCGGCTCGCCGGTCGCGGTCGCCGGCGCGCCGGTCCCGGTCGCCGAGCCCGGGCGCTTCCCCGCGGACGCGCCCGACGGCCGGCCAACCTGCACCACCGCCCAGCTCCGCCGGTTCATCAAGAGCCGCCCGTGGGTGCCGATGCACGAGCTCCGCCGCCGGTTCGGGATCTGGGGCGGCGACGACGACGTCTCGCCCGTGCGGGTGGGCGACAAGACGCTGTACATCGGGCTGCCCGCGGCGGAGAGCTCCATGATGGCCGAGCTCCTGTCGGGCGGCGACGTCGGCTACGAGCTGTCCCTGGACCCGGTGACCCCGATCGTCGTCGGCGTCTACCCGATGCGGCCCGTCCCGCGGTCCTGACCCGCGCCGAACCCCAGGTGTCGGCCGGGCGACACCATTCGTGTGGTGCGTCCTGTCCACACCGCGTAACGCACGCGACCTTGACACCGGATCGGCAAACTGACACCTTGATGTGACATTCGACCCACTGGCGGCAGGACCTTCGTACCGATCCCCCAGGCGGCCGATGTCGCCACCACATCCCATTCGCCGGGAGAGCTGGCGAAAGTGGGGAATCGGGGACACACCTGGAGGTCTCGGTGAACAAGCAGCAATTCCGGAAGCTGGCGATCGTGGGAGCCGCTACGGCGCTCTCGCTGCAGCTCCTGGCGGGCGCCGCAAGCGCGGCCGTCCCGAGCGCGACCAGTGGCGGCTCGACCTACGGTCCGTTCGCGGGCGACGGCTGGGCGGGCTTCGCGCTGACGTACGACTACAACGACTCGAGCACGCTCGCCAAGCTGTACCTCGAGATCGACATCGCCGGCGGCGCCGCCGTTCAGTCGTTTGACATCACCAAGGACGGCTCGAGCGTCAAGGGCTGCGCGACGTCAGCGACCCTCATCACCTGTCAGATCAAGACCGTGCGGATGGGAGCCCAGTTCGCCGCCACGCTCGTCGTCCGCCCGACTGCGGACGCGAGCGAGGTGCGCCTCACGGGCGGGTGGAGCTCCACGGGATACGTGGTCGGCGGGAACAACAGTCACGGCGACTCGTGGGACCTGTGCCAGGACGGCCAGTCCGGCTGCCAGGTCGACAATGATCCCCTGACGCTTAACGAGCTTGTCTCCAGCCGGACCGGTGACGACAACACCGCCGCGGGCTTCGGCAACACGTCGCTCAATACCAGCACGACCAACCTCGGCGGCAACGGGCAGGCGGCCTCACTCAAGAGCCTGCCGAACGGCAAGTACGCCGTGGTCAACGACAACGCCGGCGACGGGGGCGCGTTCCCGCTCGTGAGCATCACCGTCAACGACGGTGCGCCGCTTGACGGCACCGGGACGTTCCAGCTCGTCATCGTGTACCCGAAGGGCACCAACGCGCCGTCCTCCTACACGCACACGACCGATGCCAACGTGCAGATCTACACGGCCTGCGCCAAGAACCAGGCGAAGTTCGAATGCTTCGACTGGTCGAACAGGAACAACACCGTGACGCTGTACCTCCACCACAACGGCACGCTCAAGCGCGCCGGTTGATCCGGAGCTCGTAGACCTGGCGGCCTCAGGCGGCTGCCAGGCTCTCGAGGAGATCCCGGACGAGGCCGACGCCCGTCCGGTCTCCCTTCTGCTCGTACAGGTCCAGGGCCTCCC
>JAICUV010000389.1 GCA_025935655.1 Chloroflexota bacterium
CGCCCGACGTCGCCGTGGAGCTCGTAGGGCTCCGCGGGCCCGAACACCCACTCGTCCGTGCGGCGCAGCACGATCCGGGGGTCCTCGAGGTCGAGTAGGGCGAGCCCCACCCGGTAGATCGGGCCGTCGCCGGTGGCGTGGACGCCGTGGTACATGAGGAGCCAGCCGTCCGGCGTCTCGAGCGGCGGGGGCCCGAGCCCGATCTTGCCGGCGTCCCACCACGCGCCGTCACGCGCCGCGAGCAGGAGCGAGTGGTCGCCCCAGTGCCGCAGGTCCGGCGAGTAGGAGATCCAGATGTGCGCGCCGCCGCGCAGCGGCGAGGGGCGGTGGATCATCGCCCAGCGGCCGCCGATCCGCCGGGGAAACAGCGCCGCGTCCTTGTCCTCCGGTGGCATCGCCGGACCCAGGCGCTCCACGGTGCGGAAGTCGCGGGTCATCGCCAGGGAGACGAGCGGCCCCCGCCGGCTGTACGCCGTGTACGCGATCGCCCACGCCTCGCGCTCCGGGAGCCAGGTGACGCGCGGGTCCTCGCACCCCCAGATCTCCTCCGGGTAGCGTTCCTCGTCGGAGCGCAGCAGCACGTCATCGTCGTACTGCCAGCCCGTCAGGCCATCCCTGCTGCGGGCGACGTGGAGCTGCGAGATGCCCCGCATGTCCTCCACGCGCACGAGCAGCACGGTCTCGTCGCCGTGGCGGACGGCGCCCGGGTTGAACACCGAGTTGGCGGGGTAGGGCGCGTCGGCCGCGGTGAGGATCGGGTTGGCCGGATCCCGCAGGAACAGCATCGCCTCGTGGCTGCGGGTCATGCCGGCGCCCCGGCGAACAGGCGGTCATCCAGCTGCGGCCGGGGCGCGGTCGCCCGCGTCACTCGCGTCGCGCGCACGACGCGCAGGTGCTCCACGGCCGACAGCCAGACGAGGGTGGACTCCGCCCCCTCGTTGCGGTTGACGCCCGTCGGCGTCAGCCCGTCGAAGCTCGCGCCACGCGCGGGGTCGGCGATCCGGATCCCGAGGTCGTTGCCCCGGGCAAACCACGCGAACGCCCATTCCATGGTCGCGATGTGGCGCTCCTCGCCCGTCGCGGCGTGCGCCGCCCCGGCGGCCAGGAGCAGCGAGACGGGCTCGATGGGCTGCTGGTCGAACGCGGCGGGCGCCTCGCCCCGGGCCCACCAGCCGTTGCCGACGGGAGCGCAGTGGCCCGCCGGGGCCGTCTGGGCCGCGACCAGCCAGTCCAGGACCCGGATGCCGGCGTCCAGCATCGCCCGGTCGCCGCGCTCGTGCGCCGCGACGAGCAGCGCGCGGACGGGCAGCCCGTTCTCGTAGGTGACGATCCGCTCGGGCCACGGCCACTGGGGGTGTTCCGCGGCCACGGCGAACCGGGCGGCGAGCCGATCCGCGAACGTCGCGAACGCGCCGACGGCCTCGCGTCCGGTCCCGGCCCGGGCCGCCGCCTCGCAGCCCAGGACGAGCGACGCCACCGCGCGGATCGCGCGCAGCCCCCGCATGCCGGGGAGTGCGCGCTCGAACATGGCCTTGGCCTGTGCCGCGAAGACGGGATCCGGGGCGGCGGCCGCATCGCCGAGCGCGTGCATCGCGCGACCCTGGGAGTCCTCCGACCCCGTGCCGCCGATCCACGCACGGCCGCTGTCCCGGAAGTTGCGGAACCGCCCGACGTCCGCGTCGTATGCCTCGCCGAGGAAGCGGAGGCCGCGCCAGGCCGACTCCGACACCGCGGGCCACCCGATGACGCGGGCGTGGAGCAGGTCCACCTGGAGCGCTCGAGCCACGTCGTCCGTGCAGTAGCCGTGCGCGGGGTCGGGCACGGACAGGATCGCGTGCTGGAAGATGCCCGTCGCGTCGGAGAGCTCGTCGAGGTGGATCCGCGAGATGGCGGGCAGCGGCACGAGGTCAGACACCCGCGGCCACCGCGCCGACGGTCGCCGGCAGGACGCGAGGGTA
>JAICUV010000193.1 GCA_025935655.1 Chloroflexota bacterium
GCCGCGCGCGGCGCGACGGGCGTGACCCACGCGACGCTCGTGGAGATGGCGCTGGCGGGGGCCTCCAAGGGGTAGGCCCCGCCGCGCACCTCGTCCACGCACGCACCCGACGGCGGCGTTGGTCATGCATGCAGGTGGTGGGTGGGATTCCCCGTCTGCCCCCGATTGCAGCCACCCGGTGCATGAATGATCACGATCAGGCCCGCGTCGGCCGATCCCACCCACCCCGTGACTGGATGACGGGACGCCGTCGTCTACGACCCACGGGGTGGGTATCTGCCAGCACGGGTCTCGGCGCGCGCTACTGGTCCGCGCGATTGGATGCCTGGTACGTGACCGTCCCGTCGAACGTCGCGACGTTCGCCCCGGCCGGCCAGTCGTCGATCGCCTCGCCGGTGAGGTGACCCGTCGCATCGACGAAGCGCCCGGTGCCACCCACCACCGTCATCGACGAGTAGTGGATCGCCGAGACGCCCGCCGGCGGGTTCACGCCCGGGGTGAAGTCGAACGAGCCCGAGTAGTGGACCCACAGCTCGTCGCCGTTCGCGGCCGTGATCGTCATCCTGCCGTCGACGAACGTCGCGTGCTGCGGCGGGTTGTCGAAGAACGGGAAGGTCGTGCAGTGCGAGTTCGTCACGGTCACGTGCCCGAGCGCCCGCGAGGTGCCCGCGCTGTTGATCGTCGTGACCCACGTCGACGGCACGGAGCAACGCCCGTCGAACGTGCTGAGCTGGATGAACGGGGGCTCACCAGGTCCCATCTCCAGCGGCAGGTCCGCGCCCACGATCCGCATGTCGAACTGGAGCTGCTGGTCGGGCTGGCCGGCCATCGCCACGGACGGCCCGACGAGCGCCACGACGAGCGGCAGGGCCGCCAGGAGCGTGGCCAAGTGCAGGATCTTCTTCACCGTAACGGCCTCCCGGGCAGACGCGAGGGTGGGCGGAAGGTCGGGGCGGCACCCTCCGTGCGCTCGCGACGGTCGACGGATCGGGCTCGCCAGTGGCTCGGCGCGGTCCCGGCGGCCAGGGTTTGGGCCGCGCGTCACAGCCTCCCGTCTCGTCCGTGCACGCTGGTACGCGGCTGTGTCGGTCGCAAGTGCCGTTGGGCAGGACGACGCCAGCGACCCCGACCCGCGGGACGGTGGATGACCAACGGGTCACCGCGCGCGGGCATCGACGGCCGCTAGACTCCGCCGCGTGCTGAACCTGCCTGTCGTCGCGCTCGCCGTCGTCGGCGCCCTGTGGGGCTTCGTCGCGGACCGCATCGCCGCGCGCTGGCCGGCGCACGAGGACGGCTCCGTCCGGGCGGTGGACTGGCGGACACCGGTGTCGGTGGTGGTCGGCGGCATCGCCCTGGCGCTCGTGCCCGTCCGCTTCGAGGGCGATGTCGTCGCCTGCCTGATCTTCGGCGTCTACGTCGTGGCGCTGACCCTGCTCCTGGCCACCGACCTGGACCAGCGCCTCCTGCCGAACGAGATCACGCTGCCCGCGATCCCGCTCGCGTTCCTCGTCAGCGCCCTCGGGCTCAACCCGCTGGTGCCGCCCGGGGTGCTGCCGATCGCGGTCGTCGTCGCGATCCTCGTGCCCGGCGGGCTGTGGCTGCTGGCGCGACCGTTCGGGGCCGGCGCGATCGGCCAGGGGGATCTCAAGCTGCTCGTGTCCGTGGGTCTGCTCGCCGGGCCGCTCCGGATGTTCTCGGGTGTCGTCTACGGGGCGCTGCTGGCCGGGGTGGTGATCATCGTGCTGCTGGCGTTGCGCCGGATCACGCTCAAGACGTTCATCCCGTTCGGGCCGTTCCTGATCATCGGCGCGCTGTGGGCGGTGCTCGTCCTGCGCTAGGCCGCGACGTTCCAGCGAGGGCGGCCCGCAAAACAGGATTGACACCGCCGTCGGCGAGTCGCATCCTTTCCAATCGACGGGCGACTAAACCGGTTTAGCGACCAGTGGCGCCGGCGGGCAGCGGCAACGCTCCGCCGGCCTGGCACAGCGGCGCACCGGACGAGGCGACCCGATCGCCGCACCGGCGAGCCCCGTTCCGGGCCCCCGCCGCCGCCCAGCCCCGCCGTTCTCGCAGCGCGTCGCGGCCCTGCCGTCGCCGCGCCGATCCGAGCCTCGTTGCACGACCCGTTGGGAGGGAGGTCCTCGGTGTTCCGTCCGTCGTCGGTCACGCTGGCCTGGAGCACGGTGCCCGCGAGGCTCGTGCTGCTCGCGACCCTCCTCCTGCTGCTCACCTCGCTGCTCCCGGCCGCGGCCGCGACGCCGCTCGGGCCGCGGACCGCGCTCGCCGGACACACGCCCACGCCGGCCTCGGTGAACCTCGTCGGCGACCTCGAGAGCGAGGCGACGGCAGACGCGTGCGGTGACTGGGATCCCGCCTGCGCCGGCGCCGCATTCACGGCCCAGGGCAACGGCGTGTACCTGTTCCAGTCCGCGTCGATCCCGGCGGGCGACTGGCAGTACAAGGTGGCGATGGGCGGCTGGACCGAGAACTACGGGTCCAACTTCGCCCAGGACGGCCCCAACATCGAGCGCAACCTGGCCATCGGCCAGGCGGTGCGCTTCTACTACGACCACAAGACCCACTACATCGCCGACAACGTCGGGAACACGATCTACACGGTCCCCGGCAACCTCGACGACGAGCTCGGCTGCGGCGGTGACTGGGCGCCCGACTGCCTGCGCACGTTCATGTCCGACGTCGATGGCGACGGCGTGTTCACGTTCGTGACCACGGACCTGCCGGTCGGGAGCTACGAGTTCAAGATCGCGACGAACGAGAGCTGGAGCAACCCGAACTACGGCGACGGCGGCGGGCCGAACAACGTCGCGTTCACGGTCGCCCAGGCCGGCAGCACCGTCACCGTGTCGTTCGACACCGCGACGAAGGTGCCCTCGGTCTCCGTGAAGGGCGCGGCGCCGGCACAGGACGACAACGTCGAATGGGACGGCCTCCGCCACGACTCGCGCGACACCCTGTACCGGACGCCCGGGGGCGCGGTCGAGGCCGGCACGCCGGTCCGCATCCGCTTCCGCACCTTCCACGACGACGTCACGGCGGTGAAGCTCCGCGTCTACTCCGTGGACGCCGGCTCCCAGCAGGTCATCGGCATGAAGCGCGTCGCCGCCGACGTCTCCTGCTACCAGGCCGGGCTCGAGGGCTCGTCGTGCGACTTCTGGCAGGCGACCCTCGCCAACGACGACCCGGACAACCTGTGGTACCGGTTCATCGTCACCGACGGCAGCGACACCGACTACTACGGCGACGACACGACCGCCCTCGACGGCGGCGTTGGCGCGCCGACGGACGACGCGGAGGACCGCTCGTGGGCGCTCATGGTGGCCGAGCCCGGCTTCACCAGCCCCGACTGGGCGAAGTCCGCCGTGATCTACCAGGTCTTCCCGGACCGCTTCCGGAACGGCCGCGCGGACAACGACCCGAAGACCGGCGACAGCCGGTACGACGACCCGGTCCTGCGCATCCGCTGGGGAATCCAGCCGGAGGGCTACTGCCGCAACTACGCCGACGGGAGCACGAACTGCCCGTGGCGCTTCGATGACACGCCGCCCGCCGACAGCCCCACGAAGGAGCAGCCGCGCGGCCGCGACTACTTCGGCGGCGACCTCAAGGGAGTCGACCAGGAGCTCGACTACCTCAAGGCGATGGGCGTCACCACGATCTACTTCAACCCGATCTTCGATGCCGCCTCGAACCACGGCTACGACACCCAGGACTACACGCGCATCGACCCCGCCTTCGGCACGCAGAAGGACTGGGAGAACCTGGTCAAGCACGCGGGCTCGCGCGGGATGCGGGTGATCCTCGACGGCGTGTTCAACCACCTGAGCTCCGACAGTCCGATCTTCGACCGCTACGGGAAGTACCCGACGGTCGGCGCGTGCGAGTCGACGAACTCGATCTACCGCTCGTGGTTCACGTTCCGTGCCCCCGTCGGGTCCGAGACGCCGACCTGCCGCGACGCCAACGGCAACCTCACGCTGACCTATGACGGCTGGTTCGGCTTCGACTCGATCCCGGTCATCAACAAGTCGAACCCCGCGGTCCAGGCGTACTTCCTGACCGGCCAGGACTCGATCGCGAAGCGCTGGCTGCGCGCCGGCGCGTCCGGCTGGCGGCTCGACGTCGCGGGCGACGCGAGCTTCCCGGCGGGCTACTGGGAGACGTTCCGCGACGTGGTGCGGGCGACGAAGCCCGACGCGCTGACCGTCAGCGAGACGTGGCAGAAGGACTCGACGCTCCTGCGGATGCTCCGGGGAGACCGGCTGGACACGACGATGAACTACCGCCTGCGCGATGCCGTCATCGGCTTCACGACGCCGGGCGCGTTCGACTCCAAGGGTTTCGCCGACAGCGGCCGGATCATCAGCCCCACGGAGCTCCTGTCGCGCCTGTCCTCGATCCGCGAGGACTACCCGGACGCCGCGTACTACACGCTGATGAACCTCCTCGACAGCCACGACACCGAGCGGCTGCTGTGGACCCTCACGCCGGGCGACGAGACGACCGCCGGGCGCGAGACGAACGCGGCCAACGTCGCCGAGGGCAAGGCCCGCCTGCGGCTCGCCTCGCTGATCCAGTTCACCGTCCCCGGCGCGCCGACCGTCTACTACGGCGACGAGGTGGGCGTCACGGGCGACGACGATCCCGACGACCGCCGGACGTACCCGTGGGCGGACCTCGGGTTCTCGCCCGACACGGCGCTCCGCGCCTGGTACGCCTCGCTGTCCACGCTCCGGCACGACGTGCCGGCGCTCGTGTCGGGCGACTTCCGGGCCCTCCTCGCCGACGATCCGAACGGCGTCGCGGCGTTCGGCCGGAAGACCTCGAGCCAGGTGGCGATCACCGTCCTCAACCGCTCGACGAGCGCGCACCAGGTGACGATCCCGGTCGACGGGTATGTCCCTGATGGCGTCGCACTCACCAGCCGGCTCTCCCTCGGCAGCGGCGGCTCGGCAGGGGCGACCGTGAGCGGCGGACAGGTCGTCGTCACGATCCCGGCGCGTGGCGCGCTCGTGCTCGCGACGGGGAACGTGGACCTCGCCGGTCCCGCGGCCCCGGCCAACCTGCACGTGACCGGCGAGGCGGATCGCACGGTATCGGTCGCCTGGAACGCCGTCCCGGGGGCCGTCTCGTACGACGTCTGGACGAGCCCGGTCGCCGGCGGCGGCTACACGAAGGCGACCGCCAGCCCGATCACGGCGACGAGCTTCACCATCTCCGACCTGCGCAATGGCTCGCCGGTGTACATCGTGGTCACGGCCAACGACGCCGCCGGCAATGCCGGGGCGCGCTCGAACGAGGTCAAGGGCATCCCGCAGTACGTGATCGGCTGGGCGAACCTCCAGTGGCCGCCCACGCTCACGCACACGATCAGCGCGACCAGCCGGACCGACAACGTGTACGGCCAGGTCTGGATCGACGGCGTCACGAACGCGCCCGGCGCCACCGTCGGGCTCCAGGCGCAGGCGGGCTTCGGGCCCGACGGCTCTGACCCCGCGACGAGCGACGACTGGACGTGGGTCGACGCCACGTTCAACACCCAGGCCGGGAACAACGACGAGTTCGTCGCTTCCTTCCTGCCCGAGACCACCGGCAGCTTCGACTACGTCTTCCGCTACTCCACGACCAACGGCGCCACGTGGCTGTACGCGGATCTCTCCGGACCGGTGGCTGCCGGCGCGTCCCCGTCGAACCCGGGGGCGATGACCGTGACCGCGAGCGCGGACACGGTCGCCCCGACGGCCCCCGACGGATTGGCCGTGGTGGGCGCGTCGCCCGCGGGCATCGAGCTCACGTGGAATGCGGTCAGCGACCCCACGCTGTACGGGTACGAGGTCCGGCGCGGCGACACGTCGGGCGGCCCGTACACGACGCTCGCGTTCGTGACGACGCCGGGCTACACGGACACCCAGGTGGAGTCGGACGCGACGTACTGGTACGTGGTGCGAGCCGTGGACCTGTCGTTCAACCGCTCCGGGCCATCCGCGGAGGTGCAGGCGACGGCCGAGCTCCGGACGGTGACGCTGCGGTTCACGGTGACGGTGCCATCGTCCACGGACACGACGGGGCGGTCGGTGTACATCGCCGGCCTCCTCGACCGGCTCGACGGCAACCACCCGCAGTGGGACCCGGGCGGCGTCGTCCTCGCCCGGACCGACGCCACCCACTGGACGATCCAGCTCACGGGGAAGGAGGGCACTCAGGTCGCCTACAAGTACGCGCTGGGGTCGTGGGACTACGTCGAGAAGGACGCCAGCTGCGCCGAGATCTCCGACCGGCAGCTCACGCTCTCATACGGGTCAACGGGGACCCAGGTGGTCAACGACACGGTCCTCAACTGGCGCAACGTCGCGCCCTGCGGGAACTAGCCCGCCGCATCGTCGCGCTCCTCTCCGGCGGCGGGCTGTCTCCTCGGCCCGCCGCCGCTCTTCGTGCCTCGCTCCGGTGGTTGTCTGTGCCTCGGGCGTGGCGGCCCGGCGCCGCGCGGCGCGCCGATCGTCGTTCCCGCCTTGCCCGACGCCGCGCGGCGCTCCTGGGTCGCCCAGCGTTCCAA
>JAICUV010000191.1 GCA_025935655.1 Chloroflexota bacterium
GACGATCGTCCGCCTCTAGCGATCCCGCGGGGGACGACCGTTACGGGTTCCCGTTCCCGTTGCCGGGACCACCGCTCCCGTTGCCGTTGCCGTTGCCCGGTCCGGGCGACTCCGGCGGCGGGCCGGAGGTGAAGAAGTCGGGCACGCACGGGGTCGGCGACGGCGGCGCGAGCGGACATTCCTTGGACGGCGGGACGCCGCTGCTGCCCCAGGTCCGGCCGAACGGGTAGAACCCGCCGCCGTAGAAGTACGCGGTGCGGGTGCCCTTGGGCCCGCCTCCGACGCCCGAGCCGCGCGACGCCCTGGCCATCCACGCGAGATCGGCCTTGACCCAGCTCTTGGGCCCGCCCTCGATCTTGGAGTAGTCGAGGTACGCCTTGGTGACCATCGGGCCGACGCAGCCGTCGCGCCAGCGGAGCCCACTCGCCTTGTCGACGTCGACCACCACGGCGCCGCTCGCGGCCTTCGTGGGCTCGGTGTCGTTGATGAACAGCTCGTCGACCGTGCGCGTCGTGGATCCGCTGGGCTTGAGGCCCGTGAACGCGTCCACCGCCACCTTGACGAGGCCCTTGGGCTTCACCCGGCTGAACCTGTCGATCGGCATGCCCTTGGAGACGTCGGACAGGATCGCCGACCACAGCGGGGCCGACGTCTCGAGCGACAGCTTGCCGTCGTTGGGCGAGTTGTCCGAGTTGCCCATCCAGATGCCGGCCACCAGTGCGGGCAGGGTCTTGTCCGCGGGCGGTGCGAGGAACCCGTAGGCGTGCACGTCGCGGTTGTCGCTCGTCGTGCCCGTCTTGTAGGCGGCCGGGCGGACCTTCGCGCCGGTGACGCCGTTCGTGACCTGCCACTCGCCCCAGAACGGGTTGACGCTGCGGATCGTGTTGCCCGCCAGGATGTCGGTGATGATGTACGCGGCCTGGCGCGAGACCTCTCGCTTGCCGCTGATCTTCGTGTTGGCCGGCGGCCAGACCTGCTTCCCGGACGAGTCGAGGACCTTGTCGATGTAGTGGCGCGGCATCAGGACGCCGCCGTTGGCGATCATCCCGTACGCGCTGATCATGTCGATGGGGTGGTTCACGATGGTGCCGATGCTCATCGACGGCACGGCGATCGCGCCGCTCTGCGCCCGGATGCCGAAGTCCTTCATGCGCTCGAACTGGTGGTCGAGGCCGTTCACGAACCCGGCCTTGATCGCCGGGATGTTGAGCGAGAACTGGAGGGCGTTGCGGACGCGGACGGGACCGCGCTCCAGGCCATCCGCCTGGGTCGGGTACCAGGCCCGCGACCCCGGGGAGGCGAAGTTCGTGACGACGTCCATGAACATCGTCGCGGCGGTCATGGTGCGGTCGTCGATGCCGATGAGGTAGACCAGCGGCTTGATCGACGATCCGGGCTGCCGCCAGCCGTCGCTGAGCACGTCGAACTGGGGCTGGAACTTCCTGTTGCCCCGCGCGGTGTAGGACGCGGACCCCGCGTACGCGAGCACCTCGCCGGTGCGGTAGTCCATGACGCCGCCCGCGGCGTTGTGGATGTTGTGCCCCCGGAGGTCCTTGATCCAGCCCCACTCGCGGCGGGGGATGCCCTTGTCCTTGAGCATCTTGTCGGGGTTCTTGGAGTTCGGGACGATGGCGGCCGCGGACACCCACTTCTCGACGATCCGCTGCATCCTGTAGTTGAGCGTGGTCTGGACCTGGTAGCCGCCGGTGTTGATCGCCTCGCAGTCGTCCGCGGCGGTCCCGCACAGGATCTGCCCGAGCTCGTCCCGGACCTGCCACACGAACTGCGGCGCCCGCCACTTGTCGGCGGCCTGCGAGCCCAGGATCACGGGCTCGGCCTTCGCTGTCTCGAAGTCGGCATCGGTGTACTGGCCGACCGTGAGGACGCTGCGGGTCTTCATCAGGTCGAGGATGAAGTTGCGCCGGACGACGACCTCGCTGTTGGGCGGGACCACGAGCCGCGTGCGGTCGTGGCCGCTGTCGTCCGTGTAGTCCTCTTCCACCGCGTTCTTCACGAGGTCGAACTTGGTGGGGGACTGCGGGATCGCCGCCAGGAGCGCCATCTGGGCGAGGGTCAGGTCCTTGAGGTCCTTGTCCCAGTAGCTCCGCGCCGCGGCTGCCACGCCGTAGCTGCGGTTGCCGTAGAAGTTCTGGTTGAGGTACTTCTCGATGATCTGCTGCTTGCCCGCGACGCCGGGGTACGCCTGGGTCAGGCGGATCGACTGGATGATCTCCTTGGCCTTGCGCTCGTAGACGGAGCCCTCGAAGGCGCTCGCCGGGAGGAGGCGCGCGCGGACCAGCTGCTGGGTGATGGTGGAGCCGCCGCGGTCGTTGCCGTTGATCGTGTCGATGGCGGCGGAGATGAACCCCGCGGGGTCGAAGCCGGAGTTGTCCCAGAACGTCTTGTCCTCGACCGACGTGGTCGCGTCGACGAGGGCCGGCGGGATCTCCGCGAACGTCACGACCTCGCGCCGGTCGTCACCCAGCTTGGCGAGGAGGACCTTGCCGGTCCGGTCGTAGATGACGGACTGGGACGTGAAGTCCAGCTTGTCCAGCGCCGCCTTCGGATCCTCGAGATCCTTCGCGAGGAACGTGTACCCGGCGACCGACGCGAGCGCGCCCGTCGTGCCCAGCAGGAGCAGGACCAGGAACAGCAGGAGGGGAAGCGCAACGGCCACGACCTTGGCGGCGCCGCTTCCGCGGGGGCGGCGCTTCTCGCCCAAACGGCGGCGGCGCTGCCTCCGGACGAGGCTGGTTTGCATGACGGGCGGAACGATACCATGCAGGGGATGGACGCCCGATCGAGCCGACCGAGCCGCGAAGACGACGGTCACCCGCCCGCTGCTGTGACGCCGGCGTGACGGACACCGCACCCACGACGCGCCCGGAGCTGGTGGGGTTCCTCGACGAGCTCGAGTGGCGGGGCATCCTGCACGCGACCACGCCGGGCGTGCGGGAGCGGCTGGCGAGCGGCAGGCCCATCTCCGCCTACATCGGCTTCGACCCGACCGCGGACTCGCTCCACGTCGGCCACCTGATCCCGGTCTTCGGCCTCCTGCGCTTCCAGCGCCACGGCGGCAAGCCGGTCGCGCTGGTGGGCGGCGGGACCGGGATGATCGGCGATCCGTCGGGCCGCTCGAGCGAGCGAAACCTGCTGGACCTGGACACGCTCGCGCACAACGTCGCGGCGATCAGGGGGCAGCTGGAGTCGTTCCTCGACTTCTCGCCCGGGCCGGCCCAGGCGGTGATGGCGAACAACCTGGACTGGCTGGGCAAGCTCTCGCTGATCGACTACCTGCGCGACACCGGCAAGCACTTCACGATCCCGTACATGCTGGCCAAGGACTCGGTGCAGCAGCGTCTGGATCGCGGACTCTCGTTCACCGAGTTCAGCTACATGACCCTCCAGGCGCTCGACTTCGCGACGCTCTACCGCGAGCGCGGCGTGGAGCTCCAGATGGGTGGCGCGGACCAGTGGGGGAACATCACGGCCGGCCTGGAGCTGATCCGCCGCACGGCCGGCGGCGACGCGGAGGAGAGCCCGGCCCACGGGATCGCCTACAAGCTGCTGCTGTCGCCGTCGGGCGCGAAGTTCGGCAAGAGCGAGGGTGGCGAGTCGGTGTGGCTCGACCCGGCGCGGACCACGCCCTACGCGTTCTACCAGTACTGGCTCAACACGGACGACCGCGACGTCGGGACGTACCTGCGCTGGTTCACGCTGTTCGAGCGGGACGAGGTGGAGGCGCTCGACGCGTCCGTCGCCGCGCGGCCCGAGGCGCGCGAGGCCCAGCGGCGGCTGGCGTTCGACGTGACGGCGCGCGTCCACGGCGAGGACGCCGCCCGCGAGGCGGAGCGCCAGGGCCGCGCCGCGTTCACCCAGGATCTCGCATCCCTGTCCGCGGACGACCTGGCGGCGATGCGGGAGCAGGTGCCGTCCTTCGTGCTGGGTCGAGACGACCTCGCGGACGCGCTGTCGGTCGCGATCGGCGCGGGGGCCTACCCGTCGAAGGGCGAGGCGCGACGCCAGATGGCGAATGGCGGGTTCTACGTGAACAACGTGCGGATCACGGACCCGTCCGCGTCGCTCCCGGAGCCCCTGCACGGACGGTTCTGGGTCGTCCGGACCGGCAAGCGCAACGTCCGGCTGGTCGAGCCGGCCGAGTGACCGGGGCGCTGCGCCCTGCGCCGGAGACCGCCCTCGTCCTCGTGGTCGCGCTGCCGCCGGCCCTGGAGGCGCTGCGCCGCCGTTCCATCGCCGATGCCGCTCGCGGCGTCCCGGCCCACCTCACGCTCCTGTTCCCGTTCGCCGACGAGTCGCAGATCGACGACGGGGTGCACGGCGTCGTCGCGGCCATCGCCGCGCGACACCCGGTCATGCGCCTGACGCTCGCCGAGGGACGACGATTCCCGGACACGCTGTACGCGTCCGTTGAGCCCGACGGGCCCGTCCGCGCCCTCCACGAGGACCTCGCCGCGGCCTTCCCCTCGCTGCCGCTGTACGGCGGCGCGTTCCCGTTCGTGCCCCACGTGTCGATCGTCGAGGGGCCGGGGGTGGAGGAGCGGGCGGCGTTCGACGACCCGGCCTGGGCGACGCTCCCGGTGCGCCAGGACGTGGACGCGATCGACCTGATCACCGGCCGTGACGGACGCTGGGCGACGCGGCGCCGGTACGCGCTCGGGGCTGCCGGCTAGCCCGACGCGCGGCCCGTCACGAGGTGCGGCGCGCGCCGTGGCGTGCCCGCAGGAGGCGGACCACCTCGCGCGGCTCGACGCCGCGCTCCGCGAGCAGGACGAGGGCGTGGTAGACGAGGTCCGCCGCCTCGCCCGCCAGCAGCTCACGGAGCTCGACCCGGTCGTGGCCGGCCTGCTCCGCCGCCTCGTCGTTCTTGGCCGCGAGGAGGACCTCCGTCGCCTCCTCGGTGACCTTGCGGCCGGCCACGTCCACGCCGCCGTCCAGGAGCTGGACCGTGTACGAGCCCTCGGGCCGCCGTTCCTCGCGCTCGGCGATCGTCGCCCACAGGTGCTCGAGCCAGGCGAAGCCCTGCCAGCCGTCGTTCGCGTCCGGGAGCTCCACGGGGTCCGAGCCGGCACCGGGACGCGGCTCGGGGTCCGCGTCGAAGCCCGGCACCGCGCGCGAGATCGCGTCCGGGTCGAAGCAGGAGCGCGTCTCGCGGTGGCACGTGGGACCCGTCGGCTCCGCGCCGATGAGCAGCGCGTCGCCGTCGCAGTCGAGGGCCAGCGCGCGCAGCTTGAGCACGTTGCCCGACGTCTCGCCCTTGCGCCACAGGCGGCCCCGTGACCGGGAGTGGAAGTGCACCTCGCCCGTCCCCAGCGTCGCCGCCAGCGCCTCGACGTCCAGCCAGCCGACCATCAGGACCCGGCCGTCGGCCACGTCCTGCACGACGCCGACCACGAGGCCGTTGCGGTCCCACTTGATGGTGGCGGGGTCGATGCCCGCTCCGAGGTCCATCGGGCCGGGTCGCGCCAGCGGGCTCATGCCGTCACCTCCGCCGTGCCGCTCGTCAGCCGGACCGGGAGCCCGGCGGCGGCCAGCGCGGCCTTCACGTCGCCGATGCTGAACTCGCGGCGATGGAAGATCGAAGCCGCGAGGACGGCGTCGGCGCCGCCATCGACGATCGCCTCGATCATGTGCTCCGGCCCCGACGCGCCACCCGACGCGATGACCGGGACGCGGACGCGGGACGTGATCGCTCGCAGGAGCGTCGTGTCGTAGCCCGACTTCGTGCCGTCGCGGTCGATTGAGGTCACCAGCAGCTCGCCGGCCCCGAGCCCGACGGCCCGCTGGGCCCACGCCACGGCATCGAGCCCCGTGGTGTCGCGACCGCCGTTGACGACGACCTCGTAGCCCGATGGATACCGCGCATCGGAGTCGGCGACCCGCCGCGCGTCGATCGCGACGACGACGGCCTGGCTGCCGAACCGCGCGGCGCACGCCGCGACGAGCGCCGGGTCCGCGACCGCACGCGTGTTGAGGCTCACCTTGTCGGCGCCTGCCCGCAGGACGTCCCGCATCTCGTCCACGCTCCGCACCCCGCCGCCGACGGTGAGCGGGACGAACGCCCGCCGTGCGGTCCGCTCGACGATGTCGAGGAGCGTGCCGCGACCCTCAGGCGCGGCGGAGATGTCCAGGAACACGAGCTCGTCCGCGCCCTCCCGCGCGTAGCGTTCCGCGAGCTCGGGCGGGTCGCCCTCGTCCACCAGGTCCACGAACCGGGTGCCCTTCACCACGCGGCCGTTGGAGACATCGAGACAGGGGATGACGCGTCGGCGGAGCATCAGGCGGCGCCCCGGCGGGCGTCCGCGTCGGCGATGGCGAGGCCGACGACGTTCGCGATGAACCGCAAACCGTCCTCGCCGGACCGCTCCGGGTGGAACTGGACCCCCAGGAGGAGGCCCCGCGCGACCGCGGAGACGAACGGCTGCCCGTGCTCCGTCACGGCGAGGACGGCGTCGCTGACCGCAGGTCCCGTCGGGAGGCCGACGTAAGAGTGCACGAAGTAGAAGTCCGCGTCCGGCGCGATGCCCGCGAACGCCGGGTGCTCGCGACGACGCACGACCTGGTTCCAGCCGATGTGCGGCAGGGTTGGGGCGCCGTCGAGCCGGAC
>JAICUV010000012.1 GCA_025935655.1 Chloroflexota bacterium
CCCCTTATTTACTCCCAGCTCTACAACCTCCAGATTCCCAGCCCGATCCACGCCTGCACTACACCTCGCTCTTCCGATCTTAAGCGGCGTCGGCCGCGGGCGGGGTGATCCGGGTGATCATCGGCGGGGCGGGCGGCGCGGCACACCTGCCGGGCATGCTCGCGGCGAAGACGCTGCTGCCGGTCATCGGCGTCCCGATCCCGACCAAGCACCTGGGCGGCATGGACTCGCTGCTGTCGATCGTCCAGATGCCGCGCGGGATCCCGGTCGCCACGGTCGCGATCGGGAACGCGGACAACGCGGCGCTGCTCGCGGCGCAGATTCTCGCGCTCGCGGACGAGGGGCTGGCGGCGCGGCTCGAGGCCCGCCGCGCGGCCCAGGCGGCGAGCGTCATGGACGACGAGTCGAACGCGGGCCCGCTCCCGGGCTGACGGGCAGGGCGGCGGCCTGCCCGCGCGCCTACATCGAGATCGACATCTTCCCCGGGTTGCGCGTGAGCGCGACGCCGCCGGTCCGGGCACGCTCGTCCGCGCGCTGCCGTTCGCCGAGGTGCGCCGCCAGGTCGGCGACCGTCTTGAGCACGACCATGATCACGAGCGCCCCGACCGGCGCCCCGATGGCCGCGACCGCGAACGCCCCGAGCACGATCGTCACGTGGAGGATCACCACCCGGCCGTAGGGCGCGGACATCTCTCGCGAGGGGCTCGAGGTCAGCCGCTCGCCGCCCCACCACCAATTGAACAGGAACGAGGCGCCGTGGCTGACCACGAGCACGGGGATCGCCCACGCGATCGTCGCCAGGCTGGGCGACCCGGTACCGGCGCCCATCTGCGCCCACATCTCGGGCAGGGCGAACCACACGAACACTCCGTGGACGAGCCAGAACATCCCATAGTGGACGAGGAAGAACGGCATCAGGATCGCCCGGGCGGTCACCGGGTTCGCGAGCTGGGCGCGGGGCACTGCCCGGCCGTTGATCTCGACGCTGCCGGGGTCGGGGTCGACGCCCTCGGCGGTCGCGATCCTCGCGAGTGCGAACGCCCCGATGACGCCGTTCTCGAGCCAGTACAGGGCGACGATCGTGGCGAGGTCCCAGCCGAGGAACAGCACGCCCGCGAGCGGGACCATGTTGGCGGCGACGAGCAGCGCGATCGCGACCGGTGATGCGTGCGCCGCGCGACGCAGCGTGAGCAGGTTCACCAGCGCAGGGTAGCCGCCCCAGGAGCGGGGCGGCAGGCCGGAGTCGATAGACTCATGCCGATGGACGACGAGCGCTGGGAACCGGGGATGCCGGTCCTCGACCGCCAGCCGGTGGCGGACGCGGGCACCGCGGCCGCGCCCGCCCGCCCCGGCCGTCCGGACGAGTCGCACCTCCCGCCCAGCCTCCGCGGGCTGCCGCAGCGCAGCGTCCCCGAGACGAAGCCGACGCCCCTCCAGAAGCACTTCGTCCTGCTCTCGGCACCGGCCCTCGTCCTCGGCGCGATCGCGATCACCGCGCTGGAGCTCGGTGCGGGCTTCGACAGCCTGCTCGTCAAGGTGTGCGTCCTCCTCGCCGCGCCGCTGCTGCTCGTCACGACGGCCGATGCGACGCTCCGGATCTGGCGCTCGGCGTGGGCATGGATGCCCGTGGACCGCGGCCGCGGGCTGTTCCGGCTCGCCTGGGTCGTCGTGAGCCTCGTGTTCCTCGCGCTGATCGTGCTCGCCGTCGTCCTCGTGGTGGGCGCCTGACGTGGGCCGCGAGGACCAGCCGGCCGAGCGCATCCTGGACGACGCGGAGCTCGCCATGCTCGCGGGGATGGGCCGTGGCGTCGACGGGCGATCCACGGACATCGCGTCCGGCCAGGGTGCGCCGCGGTGGGTGGCGCGGACGCTCAACTTCTGCTCGAACTGCGGGACGCGGCTCGTCCGGGACGTCCCCGCGACCGAGCAGCGGGAACGCGCCGTCTGCCCGGCCTGCGGCTTCATCGCGTACGTGAACCCGCGACTCGTCGTGACGACCATCCCGGTGACGGACTCGGGCGAGGCCGTCCTCCTGCGGCGGGGGATCGAGCCCGGGTACGGCGCGTGGGCGCAGCCCGGCGGCTTCCTGGAGGTGGACGAGACCCTGGGCGAGGCGGCCGTCCGCGAGACGCTCGAGGAGACGGGGCTGCTCGTGGAGCCGGGCGAGCTCGTGGGCCTGTACTCGCGGCTCGAGGCGGCCGTGGTCGTGGTCGTGTTCGAGGCCCGCATCGCGGGCGGCGCGGCGCGGGAGACGCCCGAGGCGCTCGAGATCCGGACGTTCGCGCCGGACGCCATCCCGTGGGACGGGATCGCCTTCAAGACGACGTTCTGGGCGCTTCGCGACTGGGTCGCCCGGCGGGCGCCGGGCACGGTGGTCCCGGACGTGTTCCGGGGCTGGGAGCAGTTCTAGGCGTCGGACGGCGGTGGACCGCCGGTCTCGCGCGGCGCATCCCCGTAGTAGCGGCGGCGCAGGCCGACGGTCACGGCCGCCTGCTCCGGGCCCGACACGCCCATCCGCGCGAGCGACGCCCTGGCGAGCTCGATGGCGGCCTCGATCTCGGGGTCGGCGAGCCGCGACACGCCCAGGCCCTGGAGGACGCCGGCCTCGGTGCGCCCGCGGGCTCGCGAGATCACGGTGAGCCGTGGGTTGATCGCGCGGGCCCGCTCCACCGCGAGCCGTGCCGTGAGCGCGTCCCCGATCGCCACGACGAGCAGGCGCGCCTCGCCGAGCCCGGCCCGGTGGAGGATCGCCGGGCTCGCCGCGTCCCCGTACAGGGTGGCCGCGCCGGTCGTCGCCGCGTCGTCGAGCGCCCGCAGGTCGCGGTCCACCACGATGCACCGGAAGCCGCGGGCGCGGACGGCGCGGATGACGACCCGGCCGACGCGTCCGGCCCCGAGCACGACGACCGCGGGCCGCTCGAACGACGGCACGGTGGCCACGCCGCCATCGCCTGTGGCGGTGAGCTCGCCACGCGTGAAGCCGCCCCGCCCCTCGGCCGGCGGCGCGACGTCCAGCCGGCGGTGCTCGAGACGCTCCACGAGCCGCACCGCGGCCCCGATCAACGGCGGCGTGAGCACGATGCTCAGCACCGCCGTCCCGAGCACGAGGTTGTAGCTCCGCGCGTCGAGCAGCCCGAGCGTGAGCGCCCGCCCGGCGAGCAGGAAGCTGAACTCGCCCACCTGGGCGATCGTGGCGCCGAGGAGGATCGCGCTCCGGAGCGGCATCCCGAGGAGCCGGCCGAGGACCACGCCCGCGCCCGCCTTGACCAGCATCGCCACGACGAGGAGCGCGAGCAGCGCCGGCCAGTCCGCGAGCATCGCGGCCGGATCGAGGAGCATCCCGACGGAGACGAAGAACAGGACCGCGAACAGGTCCCGGAAGGGCGTGATCTCGCCGGCCGCCTGGTGCGACAGCTCCGACTCGCTGACGATGAGCCCGGCCACGAACGCGCCCAGCGCGAGCGACAGGCCGAACACCGCCGACGACAGGAACGCGGCCAGCAGCGCCGTCGCGAAGACGGACAGGAGGAACAGCTCCGGCGACCCGAGCCGGCTCACCGTGCGGAACAGCCACGGCAGCGCGCGCGTGCCCACGACGTAGGCGAGCCCCAGGAACAGGGCCGTCCGGAGGAGCGTGTACAGGACGGGGAGTGCGAGGTCGCCACCGGCGGCGAACGGCTCCAGGAGCGCGATGAGCAGGATCGTGACGAGGTCCTGGACCACCATCCAGCCGATGGCGGTCCGCCCGTGGAGGCTGTCGAGCTCGCCCCGCTCCTGGAGGACCTTGAGCACGACGACCGTGGAGCTGATCGCGACCGCGGCACCCACGACCACGGCGCCCGTGGCGGACAGCCCGAGCGGGATGCCGACCAGCGCCCCCGCGAGCGCGGTGACGAGGACCTGGAGGATCGCGCCCGGGACCGCGACCCGGCGCACCGGCGACAGCTCGCGCAGCGAGAACTCGACGCCCAGCGCGAACAGCAGCAGCACGACCCCGATCTCGGCCAGGTCGCTGATGTGCGACGAATCGCCCACGAACCCCGGCGTGAACGGCCCGATGACGACACCCGCGAAGAGGTAGCCGACGATCGGCGGCTGGCGCAGCCGGACGGCGAGCATCCCGCCGGCGAGCGCGAGCGCGACGGCGACGCCAAGGTCCAGGATGAACCGCAGCTCGGGCAGGATCTCGAAGGTCAGCGGGGGCAGGGCGGGCACGTGCCCCCATCATCCGGGGCGCGGGCCGCTCAGGGCAAGGACCGCGATCAGCTTGCCCGGCGACGCTCCGTCTCGGCCGCCGCCATCGCCGCGCCCACGATCCCCGCGTCGTTGAGCAGCTTCGCGGGTACGACGGCCGCCCGCACGGTCAGCCGGGGGATGAACCGCTCGGAGCGCTTCGAGACGCCGCCGCCGATGATGAACAGCCTGGGGCTGAACAGCTTCTCGATCGCGAGCAGGTGCTCGTCGAGGTCCATCGCCCAGGCCTTCCAGGAGATGCCGCGCTTGAGCCGCGCCGCGGCCGCGGAGCGGCGCTCGGCGTCCCGGCCGCGGATCTCCATGTGCCCGAGCTCCAGGTTGGGGACGAGCATCCCGTCGTAGAACAGCGCCGACCCCGTGCCGGTGCCGAGCGTGATCAGGAACACCGTCCCCTGCTGCCCGACCCCGGCGCCGAAGCGCATCTCGGCCACGCCCGCCGCATCGGCGTCGTTGACCAGGTGGACGGGGCGGCGGAGCACGCGCTCGAGGGCCGTGTCGGCGTCGAAGTCCACCCAGCCCGGGTCGACGTTGGCGGCGCTCTTGGTGACGCCGTCGATGACGACGGCCGGGAAGCCGACGCCCACCGGGACGTCGTCGGCGATGGTGACCTCGGCCTGGATCTTCTTGATCATCCGCGCGATGGACGCGATGACCGCCGCCGGCGCCGAGGGCTGGGGCGTCGGGACTCGGTGGCGGGGGCTGAGGAGCTCGCCCGTGTCCAGGTCGACGGCCGCGGCCTTGATCCCGGATCCGCCGACGTCCACGCCGATCGCCACCGCACGACCCGTGGCGTCCACGAACTCGCGCGGCTGCTCGAGCGCGGCCTTGTCCTGGTCGTCGTCCACGCGCTGCTTCGCGAGCTGCTTCGCCTGCTGCGCGATCTTCGCCGTCCGCTTCGGGTCCGGGGCCTCGTCGCGCCACGGCTTGGAGACGCCCGGGGGCTCGCCCGTGGCGGGCGGGTCGCCGCCCGGGTTGGCGTCGGGGTTCGGCGTGTCGGTGGTCACTCGCGTGCTCCTCGCGACAGACTGCGGGCGTCGTGCGCGACCGTCGCCGGCCGCATCAGCGTGCAGTGTGCCTTGTTTGCCCGCGGCCGTGCGCTACACCCGTGACCGTGTGCTTACGCCCGCGGCCGTGCCCGCAGGATCAGCGACCGCTGCCGGCCGCGTGCCCGGACAGGAACGACCCGTCGCGGTTGGCCACCAGGCACGCCGCGGCCCTCGCCCCGTCCGCCCACGCGAACGGCGGCGGGATGGCGACCGTGTACTCGAGCGTCGACCCGTCGGACGGGCGTCCCACGTAGGCCTCGAACGCCGCCTCGCAGCGGTCCCGCTCGCGGACCGTGAGCTCGGCCTGGCCCGGGTAGGCCGCCGTGAGCGAGTCCTCCAGGACCCAGGCGTCGGCGACCTCGTGGCTGTGGGACGCGTCGCATCCCGCACGCTCCGCGCCGCCGCGGAACAGCGCGCTGATCACGGCGCCGTCGCTGCCGATCGGCCTGCCGGTCTGGCTGTTCGTGTCGGCGTCCAGCGCATGGATGTAGAGGCAGTCGCCGGTGCGGATCTCGCCGACCCGGAGCGGCTGCGGACGGGTCACCGTGAGGATCAGCCAGCCGCCGACGATCGCCAGGAGCAGCGCGATGACCGGGGGGCTCCGGCGCAGCGCCGCGAGCTCGCCGCCGATCTGCTCGGCGAGCGATGCGTGCGGGTACTTGTCGCGTTCCCGCCGGTCGTCGTGCATGGGCCGCAGCGTACCCAAGGAGGCCCGGTGCCGGGAGTGCCGTCGGGCCTCAGGCGTGGACGCGGAGCACGTTCCAGGCGCTCACCGGGTGCGCGATGCCCTTGAGGTGCAGCGCCGCGACGGGTTCGGCCTCGACCGCCCCGGCGACCTCGCGGTAGAGCTCGTCCGTGAGCAGGATCTGGCCCGGCGCGGCCTCGCCGGACAGCCGCGCGGCGAGGTTGACGATGGACCCCAGGACCGCGTAGGCGTAGCGGCCCTCGAAGCCGATGCGGCCGGCGGTCGCCTGGCCGACCGAGATGCCCACCCCGAACCCCAGGTGGACGCCGCGTCGCTCCCAGCGCTCCTGGAGCGCGCCCACGTCCTCGCGCAGGGCGCACGTCATCCGCACCGCCCGCAGCCGGTGGTCCGCCTGCGGGACCGGGTCGTTGAAGAACACGTGGACGCCGTCGCCGGCGTAGTGCTCCAGCGTGGCCTCGAACTCCGTGACCCGCCGCCCGACGACCGAGTGGTACTCGCGCAGCACCCGGACGATCTCCTCCGGGTCCGCCTCCTCGCAGAACGCCGTGAACCCGCGCAGGTCGGCGAACACCACGGTCAGCTCGCCCCGGTGGCCGGCGAGGAGCGCCTCGCCCTCCGGCGTGGACACGAGCTCGGCGACGCGCGGCGAGAGGAACCGCGACAGCTCGGTCCGCTGCCGCTCGACCGTGCGCAGCAGGCGCTCGTTGTCGTCGCGGAGCCGCTTGTCGGCGAGCGTCGCCTCGACGCGCGCCTGGAGGAGCGTGGGCTTGATCGGGCGCGGGAGGTAGTCCACGGCGCCCATCTCGATGCAGCGCACGATGCCGTCGAGGTCGTCCAGGCCGGACACGACGATGACCGGGATGTGGGCGAGCCCGGGATCGGCCTTCATCGTCGCGAGCGTCTCGAAGCCGTCCACCTCGGGCATCACCAGGTCCAGCAGCACGAGGTCCACGGGCGTCCCGGCGGCCAGCAGGTCCAGCGCCTCGCGACCGTCGGACGCCTCGGTCGCCTCGTGGCCCAGCCGGTCCAGGAGCTTGATCAGCGTCATCCGGTTCATCCGGCTGTCGTCCACCACCAGGACGTGGCCGGGCCCCACGTGCGGCGGGTGGGTCGTGGCGGTCGCGGCTCCCAGCGCGTGACCCTCGACGTCCGGGTCGTGGCCCAGCGTGCCGACGTCCGTCATGCTCGCCAGCCCCGCTCGCGCGCGTGGGCCAGCGCCGCGCTGACGCGCCCCAGCTCGTCGGCGGCGGCCGCGATCCGGTCCGCGGCATCGGTCGTGTCGCCCGCCCGTGCCGACTCCTCGAGCGAGCGGGCGATCTCCGCGAGCGTCGTCGCGCCGACGTTCCGGCTGTTGCCCTTGAGCGTGTGCGCGTGCCGCCCGAGCGTCACCACGTCGCCGGCGGCGAGCGCCTCTGTCATGCCCGTGACCTGGTCCGGCGCGTCGGCGAGGTAGGCGTCCACGACCTCGCCCACGAACTCCGGGTCGTCCCCCACCATGTCCAGCATGTCGGCGAGGGCGGCGGGATCCAGCGTCATTCGGCGGCTCCAGGGGACGTCGCCCGCAGCGCCTGGGCGAGCGCGTCGGGCCTGATGGGCTTGCTGAGATAGTCGTCCATGCCGGCCGCGATGCACATCTCGCGGTCGCCCTCCATCGCGTTCGCGGTCATCGCGATGATGCGGATGGGTCGGTCCGGCCAACGGCTGCGGATCCGTCGCGTCGCCTCGAGGCCGTCCATCTCCGGCATCTGGACGTCCATGAGCACGACGTCGAACACCCCTCCCTCGAGCGCGTCGAGGACCTCGAACCCGTTGCCCGCCACGGTGACGCCCTCGCTGTAGCCCATGCGCTCCAGGAGCTTGCGGGCCAGCTTCACGTTCACCGCGTTGTCCTCCGCGACGAGGATCCGCAGGGGGTGGTCGTCGCCCAGGCCGACGCCGCTGGGCGCGACGAACGGCGATCGGGCGGCGGGCCGGTCCGCGTCCGGCGCGAGCACCGTCATCACGGCGTCGAGGAGCGCGGACGGCTTCACCGGCTTCGTGAGCTCCGCGGCCACGGCGTCCGTCCTGCGCTCGCGCGCGCCCACCGACGAGAGGATGAGGACCGGGATCGCCGCCCGCCCGTCGGCGCCCGTGGCCTCGCGCAGCGCCTCGGCGAGCTCGACGCCGTCGAGCTCCGGCATGTGCATGTCGAGGATCGCGAGGTCGAAGGACTCCCCCCCGCGGACCCACTCCAGCGCCTCCACGGGCGTTGCCGTGTCGCGGACGACCATGCCCCACCGGCTCACCTGGGCCCGGACGATCCGGCGGTTCGTCTCGTTGTCGTCGACGACGAGCACGCGGCAGCCCTCGAGGTCGACGGGGACGCGCGCGCCCGCGACCACGAACTCCGGCGCCTCGTCCGACCGGAGCACCAGGTGGAAGATCGCGCCCTCGCCCGCCACGCCCGTGCTCTCGGCCTCGAGCGAGCCGTCCATGAGCTCCGCGAGCCGGCGGCTGATCGCGAGGCCGAGGCCGGTGCCGCCGTAGCGCCGGCTGATCGACGCATCCACCTGGCTGAACGACTGGAACAGCCGGTCCATCCGGTAGGGCGGGATGCCGATCCCCGTGTCCCGCACGTCGATCGTGATCTCCCAGCGATCCGCGCCGCCGCCCCGCCGGCGGTCGATCCGCCGGCCGCCGACGCGCAGCTCGACCTCGCCGCGATCGGTGAACTTGAGCGCGTTGGACAGGAGGTTGAGCGCGATCTGGCGCACCCGCCCGGCGTCGCCGACGAGCCCCGCCGGCAGGTCAGGGTCCACCGAGTAGATGAGCTCCACGCCCTTCGCCGCCGCCACCGGTGCGAGCAGGTCGAGCGCGCCCTCGATCGTCCGCCGCAGCTCGAACGGCTCCCGCTCCAGCTCCACCTTGCCGGCCTCGATCTTCGAGAAGTCGAGGATGTCGTTGATGACCGTGAGCAGCGCGTCCGCGGACGTCCGGATCGTGTCCGCGTAGTCCGCCTGCTCGGGGTCGAGCTTGGTCTCCGCGAGCAGCCCGCTCATGCCGATGATCGCGTTCATCGGCGTCCGGATCTCGTGGCTCATCGCGGCGAGGAACGTGGACTTCGCCTGGTTCGCCTCCTCGGCGGCGCGTCGGGCCTCGAGCGCGTCCTGGTAGAAGGTCGCGTTGTCCACGGCGATGGTCGCCTGTCGGGCGAGGCTCTGGAAGAAGCCGAGCTCCTGCTCCGTGAACGGGCCGGAGCGCATCGATCGCCAGACCGCGATCGCCCCGATGGGCCGGTCGCGCGCGATCATCGGCGCCACCATCAGGCGCTGCTCCTCGTCGGGCTCGGTCCCCGGGATGACGACGGTGCGGGAATCGGCCAGCACGTCGTTGACGAACTCCGCCTGCCGAGACTCGATCGCGCCGCCGATGATCCCCTCGCCGGGCACGATGGTGTCGGCCAGGATCTCGGCCGCCTCCGCGCCCCGGGCGGCGATGGCGCGATACGCCTCGCCCTCGCCATCGGCCAGGAACACGGCACTCGTGTCGCCCTCGAGCAGGTCCGCGATGCGGTCGATCATCCGGTCCAGCACCGCGCCGACGTCGAGCGTGGCGGAGATCTCGGCCGCCATGTCCGCGAGCGCCGACATCTCGTCGGCGCGGCGGCGCGTCTCCGCGATCAGCCGGGCCGTCTCGAGGGACACGCTGAGGCTCGCGGCAAGCGTCTGGAGGAGCGCCACGTCCGCGTTGCTGAACGCCTGCTCGCGATCGAGGTTCTGGACGGACACGACACCCGTCGCCTCCCCGCCGACGACCAGGGGGGCCCACAGGGTGGACTTCGGCGCCTCGCCCTGGCGCACCGCCGGCTGCCCCAGCTCCGCGGCGCGCTCGGTCGCCCGCTCGTTGATGACGAGGGGCTCGCGGGTCTCCATGACGTGCTTGCGGATCCCGCGGTACGGGGTCGCGGCGTCCGCGAACCGGACCCCGCGCTCGATCGTGTACGGGAAGTGGAAGGCGCCCGCGTCCCGGTCCAGGATCCCGATGTCGAACACCTGGGCGTCGAACAGCTCCCCCAGCCGCTCGCCGACGAGCTCGCACATCGCGGCAATGTCGATCTGCGCCGCGAGGCCCTGCTGGATCGTGGTGATGATCGCGAGCTGGGCGGCCCGCTCGTTGGTCTCGCGCAGCAGGCGTCGCGTCTCGTCGAACAGGCGGGCGTTCTCCAGGGCCACGCTGAGGCTCGCCGCGATCGTCGACAGCAGCCGGACGTCGCCGTCCGTGAACGCGTGCTCGCGGTCGAGGTTCTGGAGCGAGATGACTCCGGTCGCCTCGTTGCCCACGAGGAGCGGGACCCACAGCGTCGAGAGCGGCACCTCGCCCTGGATGACCGTCACCTGGCCCAGGCGCGCGCCCCAGCCGGTCATGTCCTCGTTGATCAGCAGCGGCTGGGCGGTCTCCATGACGTGCTTCCGATAGCCGTACAGCGGGACCGGCTCGTCGGGGAAGCGCACGCCGCGCTCGATGGTGTAGGGAAAGTGGATGAGCCCGTCTGCCTTGTCGAGGATGCCGATGTCGAGGACCTGGGCGTCGAACAGGTCCCGCAGCCGGTCGCCGACCAGGTCGTACATCGCCTGGATCTCGAGCTGGCTGGCGAGGCCCTGCTGGACCTCGTTGATGATCGCGAGCTCCGCGGCGCGCTCGTCGGTGTCGGTGAGCAGGCGCTTGGTCTGGTCGAACAGCCGCGCGTTGTTGAGCGCCACGCCCATCGAGGAGGCCACGGTGGCCAGGACCCGCTCCATCGCGTCGGTGAAGTGGTTCCGCTCCGGGCTCTCGAGTGCGAGCACGCCCAGCACCTCCTCGCCGACGAGGATGGGCACGCCCAGCCACGACTCGGCGTCGAGGCCCGAGGCGACGACGCCGTACCGGACCAGCTCCTCGGCCGCGTCCAGGCGCAGCGGCGCCCTGCGCCGGATCACCTCGGAGGTCAGGCCCGGCCCGAGGGCGAACGGCGGCGTGGACACGCGCTTCCCCTCGTCCAGCTCGTAGGGAAACGACAGCATCGTCGTCGCGGAGTCGTAGAGCGCGATGAACATCGAGGTCGCGTGGAACTGCTCCCGGACGCGCTCGCCGACGAGCTCCACGATGGCGTCGAACTCGAGCTGCTGCGCGAGCGCCTTGCCGATCTCGTTGACGAGCGTCAGCTCCGCGGTCCGCTGGCGGGCATCGTCGAGGGCGCGGACGCGGGCGAGCGCGGCCGCGATGTGGCGGCCGACGATCGTCATCAGCTCGACGTCGGCCTCGCTGTAGCGCTGGTCCGACGTGTAGGTCTGGACGGCGAGCATGCCGATGGTGCGTCCCTCGACGATCAGCGGGACGCCGAGCCATGACGCCGCGTCCCCGACGAGGCCCAGCTGCTCGACCTCGCCATCGCGCACGAGCATCCGCAGGCGCTCCGACGTGACCAGCTGCGGGGCACCGGTCCGGAGGAGGTACGCGGTGATGCCACGCGCCTCTCCGGCTCCGAAACGCGACCATTCCCGCGGGTCCGGGATGTCCTCGTCGACCGTGTCGACGTAGTACGGGAAGTTGATCGCCTGCCGCTCGTCGTCGTAGAGGGCGACGTAGCAGTTGTCCGCGTACGTCAGCGTCTTGAGGATTCCGTGGACGATCGGGTAGAACGCGGCCAGGTCGTCGGCCCGGTTCGCGGCGTCGCCGATGGCGACGAGCGCGCGCTGGATCCGGAGCTCCTGCTCGAGGGCGGCGGCGTCGGTGCTGGGCTGATCCACTGGTACGGCGGGCTCCCTGTTCACGGCGCGGACTCGCCGGTCGGAGTGGCGGTGCTGCGCCTGACGGCGGTGGGCGTTGCCATGATGGCGGCAGCGAGCGCTTCGGGGCGGATCGGCTTGGACACGTAGTCGTCCATGCCGGCCTCGAGACACGCCTCGCGGTCGCCGGCCATCGCGTTCGCGGTCAGCCCGACGATCCGCAGCGGCCGGTCCGGCCACCGGGCGCGGATCCGGCGGGTGGCCTCGAGGCCGTCGAGCGCGGGCATCTGGACGTCCATGAGCACGAGGTCGAAGGTATCGCCCTCGAGCGCGGCGAGCGCCTCGACGCCGTCACGCGCCAGCTCCGCCTCGTAGCCCATCTGGGCGAGGAGCCGCAGCGCCAGCTTCTGGTTCACCGCGTTGTCCTCGGCGACCAGGATCCGCAGGGGGTGACGATGGCCGAGCCCCGCATCGACCACCGGCGCAGGCGTGGTGGAGGCATCGCCGGTGACGGAGGTCCGGCCGGTGAGCACCGTCACCAGCGCGTCGTGGAGCGCGGACGGCTTGATCGGCTTCCCGAGCGACAGCGCCACGGCGGGCGTCGTCCCACGACGGCCGTACTCGGACAGGACGATGACCGGCGGCGGCTCGGGGAGCTCCTTGATCGCGTCAGCGAGCTCCAGGCCGTCCATCTCCGGCATCACGACGTCCAGGAGGGCGACATCGAAGCGCTCGCCTCGCCGGAGCCACCCGAGGGCCTCGAGCGGCGAGCCCGTCTCGCGGTGGACCACGCCCCACGCCCCGAGGTGCGTGGCGAGGATCCGCCGGTGCGTCTCGTTGTCATCGACGATGAGGGCTCGCCGCCCCGCGATCCCGCCCGGGACCGGGTCGTCCGGGCGGCGCTCCAGGGCCGGCGCGCGGTACGCGCAGAACACGAGGTGGAACCTGCTCCCCTCGCCGGGGACGCCGGTGCTCTCCGCGGTGAGCGAGCCGTCCATCAGCTCCGCCAGCCGCCGGCTGATCGCCAGTCCCAGGCCCGTGCCCCCGAACCGGCGCGCGATCGTCGAGTCGGCCTGGCTGAACGACTCGAACAGCCGTCCGGCGCTGTCCGCGGAGATCCCGATGCCGGTGTCGCGGACGTCCACCGTGAGCTCCCAGCGCTCCGGCCCGGTGCCCGGGGTGTCCAGCCGCCGACCGCCGAGCGTCAGCACGACCTCGCCGGCGTCGGTGAACTTGACCGCGTTCGACAGCAGGTTGAGCAGGACCTGGCGCAGCCGGCCGGCGTCACCGACGAGCCGGTCGGGGAGCGCGGGATCGCCGCTGTAGGCGAGCTCGATGCCCTTCGCCGCGGCGCCCGGCGCCATGACGTCCAGCGCCCCCTCGACCACGTCGACCAGCGTGAACGGCGCCGCCTCGAGCTCGAGTCGCCCGGCCTCGATCTTCGAGAAGTCGAGGATGTCGTTGATGATCGTGAGCAGCGCGTCGCCCGACGTGCGGATCGTCTGCGCGAAGTCGCGCTGCTCCTCGTCGAGCGGCGTGCCCAGGAGCAGCCCGCTCATGCCGATGATCGCGTTCATCGGCGTCCGGATCTCGTGGCTCATCGCGGCGAGGAACGTCGACTTGGCCTGGTTGGCGGCGTCGGCCTCCTCGCGGGCCCGGAAGGCCTCCTGCTCGGCCTCGACCCGCTCGGTGACGACCTGCAGCACGCCGAGGATGAACTCGGGGGTCCCGTCGTCGTCCTTGACGACGACCGAGCTGTCGCTGACCCAGATGGCACGCCCGTCGGCGGTGAGGATGCGGTACTCCTGCACCCATCGGTCCAGGCCGCGAGCCTGGATCTCCTCGAACTCGCGCCCGACCCGCTCCACGTCGTCCGGGTGGATCACCCGCTCCATGAAGGTCGGGTCGAGCCACGTCTCGACCGGGTAGCCGAACAGCCCCTCCGCCTGCGGGCTCACGTAGGTGGTATGGGACATGGTCCCGAGCTCGTCGATGTAGACGCTCATGGGCAGCGACTCGAGCAGCTGGCGGTAGCGTCGCTCCGCCTTGACGCGCTCGGTCACGTCCTGCAGGAAGCCCAGGACGATCGGCCGGTCGGTCACGGGGTCCTGCACCTGGACGGCCCCGTCCACCACCCACACGATCCGGCCGTCGGCCGCGACGATCCGGTACTCCTGCGACCAGTGGTCGACGCCCGCCGCCGCGAACTCGTCCATCTCGCGTCGCACCCGGTCGCGGTCCGCCGGGTGGACGATCCCGCTGAAGAACCCCGGCTCCCGCCACGCCTCGATCGGATAGCCGAACGCCCGCACGGCCTCCGGGCTCACGAACGAGTTCTCGAGCGCCGCGCCCGGCTCGTCGATGTAGATGGTGATCGGGACCGCGTCCACGAGCTGGCGATAGCGCTGCTCCGCCGCGCTCTGCGCCTCGAGCGCCGCCGCCGCCGCCACGGCCTGCTCGGCGAGGGCCGCCTCGGCCGCCTTGAGCTCGGTCACGTCGAACATGACCCCGGCCTCGCTGACGATGCGCCCGTCGTCGTCCCGCGTGGCCACGGCGCGATCCCGGAGCCAGACGATGCGGCCGTCGGGCCGGACGATCCGGTAGTCCGGGATGTCCGGCCCCGTGCCCGCCACCCAGGCGTCGTACAGCGAGAGGATCCGCTCGCGATCGTCGGGGTGGAGCATCTTCGCCCACAGGTCGGGATCGGCGACGTAGGCCTCGGCGGTGACGCCGAGGATGGTCTCGATCTGGGGGCTCACGTAGGTGGACCCGACGCCCGCGACGTCGACGTAGGTGACGGCCGGGACCTGCTCGACCATCGACTGGTAGCGGCGCTCCGTGTCGCCACGCGCCTCGAGGGCGGCGCGGAGCGCGGCCGTCGTCCGCCGCTGGCTGCGCAGGAACCACGCGGTGACGGCGAGCAGGACGGCCGCGACCAGTCCCAGGAGCGTGATCGCGAGGAGCTCGGGCGTCATCGACCGGGGAGACGCGAGGACCAAATCCGACCGGTTTGAGTGACGGGACGCACGCTCAACCCTCCAACACCCCGGCGGACAGCGTACGGGTTGGCCGGCCCGCGTGGGGCGTCGGCGATGCGACTAGTAGAGCCGCGTCGTGTCAGACGGGAACGTGAACGAGAACGCGGACGGCGGCAGGGGCGCGTCGGGGAGGTAGCTCGTGGTCAGGGCGTCGCGGGTGACGCGGCCCGCGATCGACTCCTCGAGCCGGAGGATCACGCCGTCCGCGCGGTCCACGGCGATCCGGATCGCGAAGTCCGGGCGGTCCGCGGTGACCTCGATGGTCCGCGGGTGGTCGCACTCGAGCACGATGCCCTCGCGGCCGGCGACGGTGGTCGACCCGACGATCCGGCAGTCGCCCGTGGCGAGGACGTTCTGGCAGTACCCGGCGGGGTGGATGAACAGGTCCGGCAGCGACTCCATCTGGAGCGCGGTCACCGGCGTGTAGACGCGCGAGGACCCGGGGAAGTCCGCGTCCAGGCCGCGGGGGCGCGGGCGGACCGGCCGCGTCGTGCCCACCTTGCGCGACGCCGTGTACTGGCGGACGGTCTCGCCGTCGCTGATCCACACGTCGTAGTTGACCTTCGCAGCGTCGTCGTCTGCGCCGGCGGCGGACAGGATCTTCGCCCTGCCGGGGTGCTCCAGCAGCACCTCGCTGGTCACGATCTCCTCGCCGCGCGTCCCGAACACGTGCTCCTCGATACGCATGCGCAGCGTCCGGAACCGCAGCTCCGCGTCGCGCATGAACGTGAACAGCTCCTCGACCGAGGGCAGCTCCTCGCGAAGGGCGACGACCTCGGGCGAGGCGATCCCGCCTGTGGGCACGGGGAGAGCGGCTGCGCGGTCCCAGGTTCGGGTGGACATCGCGGCGATTGTAGCCGGGCCGGCCGGGACCCGACACGTCCCACCGGGCGTCGGCACCTGACCGGTGTCGCCCGTGTGGAGCTGTCCTTCGGGCCGCTCCCGGGCGGCCAGTACCAGTTCGTGTGCGAAGTGCACCCCAACATGACAGGCACGATTACCATCGCCGGGTGAAGGCACTCGGAACGGTGCTCCTCGGAGCCGGGATCCTCGTCATCGCGCTCGGCGCCGGGTACGTCGTGGCGCTCGTCCTGACGATCTCGCTGGGCGCGATCTTCCCGTTGCGTCCCGGGGACGAGGGGACGATCCGGGTCTGGATCCTCGCCGGGCTCACCTACCTCGCGTGGGCGCTCGCGGCGGCGTTCGTGTTCCGGCGGCTGTGGCGCTGGCTCCGGACGCCCTGAGGCTGTCCGCGGGGCTCGCCCTGTCCGCTCAGCCGCCCCCGGGGCCTCCGCCCAGGCCGGGCTCGGTCATCTTCGCCGGGTCGAGGAGCTCGTCCAGCCGGTCCGGCGCGATGCCCTTCTCGAGCGCGAGCTCGCGGATCGTTCGACCCGACTTGAAGCCCTCCTTGGCCATCGCCGCCGCCGCGTCGTAGCCGATCTCCGGCGCGAGCGCGGTCGCCAGCATCAGCCCCTGCTCCACGAGCTGCGGTCCACGCGCCGTCGCCTGCACCCCCTCCACCAGCTTCACCCGGAAGTTGCGGGCGGACGCCGCGAGCAGCGCGATGGACTCCAGCATGGCGAGCGCGGTGACGGGGAGCATGACGTTGAGCTCCAGGAACGAGCCGGTCTGCCCGAAGGCGACGGTGGCGTCGTTGCCGATGACCCGGGCCACGACCATCGTGAGGCTCTCCACGATGACCGGGTTCACCTTGCCGGGCATGATCGACGAGCCGGGCTGCGTCTCGGGCAGTGCGAGCTCCGCGATCCCCGCGCGCGGGCCCATGCCCATGAGCCGGACGTCGCTCGCGATCTTCCACAGGCCGAGCGCGATCGCGCGCAGCCCGCCGTGGGCGGCGATCGCCGCGTCGAGCGTCGCCTGGGCGTGGAAGTGGTTGTTCGTCTCGCGGACCAGGAGCCCCGTGAGCTCGGACAGGCGGCCGCAGGCGCGCGCCGCGTACTCCTGGTGGGCGTTGATGCCCGTCCCCACCGCGGTCCCGCCCAGCGGCACCACCAGCAGCTCGTCGCGGGCCGCCTGGGCCCGGCGGATCGCCTCCTCGACCTGGCCCGCGTAGCCGGCGAACTCCTGGCCCAGGCGGATGGGCGTCGCGTCCTGGAGGTGCGTGCGGCCGGTCTTGACGATCGGCCAGAACTCGTCCGCCTTCGCTGCCAGCGCCTCCTGGAGGTCGATGAGGGCGGGGATCAGCTCCTCCTCGATCGCGAGCGCCGCGGACAACTGGAGCGCCGTGGGGATCGTGTCGTTGGACGACTGGCACTTGTTGACGTCGTCGTTTGGATGGACCTTGGCCCCGCCCAGCCGCGCGGACGCGAGGTGGCTGATGACCTCGTTCATGTTGGTGTTGGTCGAGGTGCCGGAGCCCGTCTGGTAGACGTCGATCGGGAAGTGGGCGTCGTACCCGCCCCCGGCGACATCGCGCGCGGCCGCGGCGATCGCCTGCGCCTTCGCCGGCTCCAGCAGGCCGAGGCCCTCGTTCGTCTCCGCGGCCGCGAGCTTCACGAGCGCCAGCGCGCGCAGGAAGCGGCGGGGGAGCGGCTGGCCGGAGATCGGGAAGTTGAGGACGGCGCGCTGGGTGGAGGCGCCATAGAGGGCGTCGGCGGGGACCTCCATCTCGCCCATGGAGTCGCGCTCGATGCGGGTTGCCGGCGTGCCGGCGGGGGTGTCCGTGCTCATGCGCCGATGGTAGTCCGGCCACCGGCCGTGGGACGAGCCGGATGGCCCTCCGAGGCCGGCGAGTGGGGTACTCCTCGTCGCCCTCGACACGTCGTCGCCGACCGCGCCTCAGCCCGTCCCGAGGTGACGGTCGAGCCAGGTCACCATCCGGCCGACCCAGTCCGTGCGCGTCGCGACGTCCGAGAAGCCGTGCCCCTCGGTCGGGTAGATGGCGAGCTCCGCCTCCGTGCCCTGTTCGCGGATCGCGCGGAACAGCTCCACCGCCTGGCCCATCGGCGTGGCACGGTCGCGGAGCCCGTTGGTGATCAGCGACGGCGTCCGCAGCCGCTCCCCGGCGAACACGGGCGACCGGTCGAGGTACCGCGACGGGTCGGTGGCGGGCGTCCCGCCGACGTAGTCGCGCACGAAGACCGTGAGGCTGGACGCGTAGTACGCCGAGAACATGTCGGTGAGCGGCGAGGCGACGATCGCGGCGGCGAAGCGGTCGCTGAGGGTGGGCAGGAGCGCGGCCATGTAGCCGCCGTAGCTCACCCCCGCGACGGCGATCCGAGCCGGGTCCGCGATCCCCTCCGCGATCAGCCACTGGACGCCGGCGAGCAGGTCGTGGGCGTCCTCGCCGCCCATGTCGCCCACGACCGCGGCGGCGAACGCGCGTCCACGGCCGGTCGATCCCCGCGGGTTCGGCCGGAGCACCGCGTACCCGGCCTCGACGAGGACGGCCAGCCGGGCATCCGGGAATGACTGGTCAGCCGCGCTCACCGGGCCGCCGTGCACCCACAGGATCGCGGGGAACGGGCCGACGCCGGCGGGCAGGTAGAGCAGCCCGCCGATGGACGTGCCGTCCCGCGCTGTCCACTCCACCACCCTGGCCATGCCGGCCGCGGCCGCGAGCTCGTCATGGACGGCCCCGCGCGTCCCGAGGACCGTGCGCGCCGCGCCGTGCTCGATCGCGACCAGGCGCACCGGCTCGTCCGGGCCGTCGAGCGGGAGGACGATGTCACCGAGCGGTCCGAGCGCGGCGATGGACGACACGCCGCCGCCCAGCGCCGCCGCGCTGCGCCACGTCTCGCGCCACGATCCGTCGATCCCCACGACGCCGGCCACGGACTCCATGCCCTCGGTCCCGGCGGCGACGAGCCGGCCGTCCTCCAGCCAGCGGAACGCGTGGACGTCGACGGCGCCGGTGTCCAGCGGTCTCGCGCCAGACCCGTCCGCCTCCATGACGACGACCTCGCCGGCCGTGAAGTAGCGGTCGCTCGCGACGCCCTCGATCACGGCGAGCCGGCGCCCGTCCGGCGACCCGGCCGCGAACTGCAGCTGCCACTCGCCGCGGTAGAGGGGCGTCGCCGTCGCGGTGGCGAGGTCGAGCCGCGCGAGCCCCGCCTCGTACCACGCGTCCTCCGCGGGGCTGTCCGAGGCGACGACGACCGCGGCGTCGGGGCCCAGCCAGTCGGCCTCCCAGGTGTTCATCCCGTCCGGCGACACCTGCCGCGTCGCGCCCGTCGCCACGTCGAGCAGCCAGGTCGTGCGCCACTCGTCCTCGCCGCCCGTCGTCTCGACCGCCGGGGCCCACGCCGGCCGGGTCGCCGCCGCATCGCCGTCGTCGGCGGCGGCCTGCGCCGCGAGCTCGCCGACGCTGCCCGAGCCCAGGCCGTCGGCCACCTCGGCGTGCTCGCCCGCCACGACGAGGAGCAGCCGCGTGCCGTCGGGCGACGGCCGCCCGAGCTCCGGGAAGCCGGGCGGGGAGGCGAGCCGCCGGGGCTCGCCGGACGGTCCGTCATCGCCCATCTCGAGCAGGAACGGCGCGGGCCGGTGCCGGGTCCCGATGTCGGCGATGAACGTGAGCGCGGCGCCGCCGCGCGTCCAGCGAGGATCGCGCGCGTCGACGCCCGCGCCCGTGACCTGCCAGCGGCGCGAGCCGTCGAGGGCGAGGACGTGGAGCTCCGTGTGGCCGCGGCCCTCCAGCCCGTCGAGGATCTCGAGGACCACGGCGACACGGCTCCCGTCCGGCGACACGTCGGGCTGGCCGATCGACTCCACCCCGCCGATGGCGCGCTCGATCAGCCCGCGGTAGCGGGCGACGATCTCGCGGTAGCGGTCGGTCTCGCTCGTCGGCCCGTGCATGCGGCCCTCCTGCAACGGGAGTATCCCTCGCGGCACAAGGAGGTTCGGCGGCGCGCCGTATCCTGCGCGAATGACAGTCTCCAGCACCGACCTCCGGACCGCGATGGGCCACTTCGCCACCGGGGTGACCGTCGTCACGGCGCTCGACGGCGAACGCCCGCAGGGGATCACGGTCAACGCGCTCGCGTCGGTGAGCCTGGAGCCGCCCCTGATCATGATCGCCCTGGACCGGAAGCGGTTCATCGTGCCGACGATCGACGCGAGCGGGCGGTACGCGGTGAACATCCTGACCGAGGACCAGCAGTGGCTGTCGGACTGCTTCGCCGGTGCGAACGTCTCGCCCAACCGCGACGCGTTCTGCGGCGCCCCCTGGCACCCGGGCGTCACCGGCCTGCCGATTCTCGAGGGCGCCATCGCGTCGCTGGAGTGCGTGGTCGAGGACGTGCTCCCGGTCGGCGACCACCGGCTGTACGTCGCGCGGGTCGAGGCCTGCGCGGACGGGGACGATGCCGCCCCGCCGCTGCTCTACCACCGCCGGCGCTACCTGCGGATCGAGCGGGCGACGACCGCCCGGCTCGCCGGCAAGCCCGAGTCCCCGGCCGGCTGAGCGACGCCGCGATGCCGCACGTCCGCGCCAACGGCCTCGACGTCGCGTATGCCGTCGAGGGCGCCGGACCGCCGCTCGTCCTCGTCCATGGCGCCAGCTCCTCGGGCGCGGCGGACTTCTCGGCCGTGCTGCCGGCGCTCGCGGGCGCGTTCCGGTGCCACGTCCCGGACGCGCGCGGCCACGGAGGGACGCGCTGGGACGCCGCGGATGGCTTCCGGTACGAGTGGCTCGTCGACGACCTCACGGCGTTCGTGGACGCGCTCGGGCTCGAGACGTGCAACGTGCTGGGCTTCTCGATGGGCGCGGCGACTGCGCTGGGGTTCGCCGCCCGCCACCCGGAGCGGCTCCAGACGCTCGTGCTCGTGGGGCTGTCGCCGGAGCGCGAGCCTCGGGCGTCGGTCGCGCGGCGCCTGTTCGACCCGGACCGGATCGAGCGCCATGACCCCGCCTGGGCGGCCGAGCTGGCGGCGCGCCACGACCCGGTGCAGGGCCCCGGCGCGTGGCGGCGGCTCCTCCCCGCGGTCGCCCGGGACGTGGCCAGCCAGGAGCTCCACGGTCCGGCCGAGCTCGTGCGGATCGACTGCCCGGTGCTGCTCGCCGTCGGCGACCGCGATCCGTTCGTCCCCGTGGACCAGGCATGGCGGCTGAAGCGCCAGCTCCCCGACGCGCGCCTGTTCGTGGCGCCCGGGTGCGGGCACGAGGTGCTCCTCCGCCGCCCGGCGCTTGCCATCGAGGCGCTGGCCGGGTTCTACCGTTCGACGCACGAGGCCGCCCGCCGACGTGCGGAGGCGTACGGATCGGTCACGGCACCCGCGCACGGGGCCCGGCCGACGGCGCCGTTCTCGTCCGCCCGCGCCGAGGCTGCGGGCCCCCTCGAACCCGACACGACCTGGCTGAAGGAGGCGGCGCGATGACCGACGACACCGGGGAGCGGCCCCTCGTCAGCGTGGCGTTTCCCGCGGGCGATCCGCCCCGGGACGGCGTGGCGCTCGTCACCCTGGACCGGCCCGGCGCGCTCAACGCGCTCTCGTTCGGGCTGCTCGAGGCGCTGGACGAGATCCTCGCCGTGCTCGATGACGACGACGCCTGCCGGGCGATCGTGATCACCGGCGCGGGAACGCGCGCGTTCGCCGCGGGCGCCGACATCCGGGAGCTCGGCGGCTCGACGCGGGCGGACCTCCACGCGGACGACCCGTTCGCGGCCGTGGACCGGCTCGGCCGCCTGCGGACACCGACCATCGCGGCCGTCCGCGGCTATGCGCTCGGCGGGGGCTTCGAGCTCGCGATGGCGTGCGACATGCTGGTGGCCGCGGAGGACGCGACGTTCGGCCAGCCGGAGATCGGGATCGGCGTGATCCCGGGCGCGGGCGGGACGCAACGGCTGACGCGCGCGATCGGCCGGGCGCGGGCGATGGAGCTCGTGCTGACCGGGCGGCGGATCAAGGCGCCGGACGCCGAGCGGATGGGGCTCGTGACGATGCTCGTGCCGGCGGACGAGGTGGTGGACCGGGCGCTCGGGCTGGCCTCGGAGATCGCGGCGATGCCCCTCCTCGCGGTGCGCGCCGCGAAGGCGGCGGTCAACGCGACCCAGGAGCTGTCGCTCGACCACGGGCTGCGCTTCGAGCGCGACCGGTTCGAGGAGCTGTTCGAGACCGAGGACCAGCGCGAGGGGATGCTCGCCTTCATCGAGAAGCGGACGCCCGCCTGGAAGGGCCGCTGACGGGCGATCAGCCGGCTGCGGCGGCCTCCTCGGGGAGGGCCGGCCGAACGACCACGACGTAGGCCTTGCCGTCCGACGCCCGGTAGGTCGTCGGCGCCGCCGAGCCCCCGTTCTCGATCCCGATCGCCGTCGCCTCGGCGTCGGTCAGCAGGTGGCTCGTCAAGCCGAACGGGTCGTTGGGCGGCGGCGCGACGAACCCGGCGGGGGCGAGATCCGGCCACGGCCAGTCCGCGACCGGGCTGCCGGGCGCGGGCTGCGTCTCGGCGAGGATGGCCACGCTCGCGGGCGCCACGTAGGCGGCGTCGCCGGTGATCGAGCCCAGGCGCTCGGCGAGCTGGGCGAGCGCCTTGAGCGTCGCCGCGTCCGGCCCCGGCGGCGGGTCCATGCCGATGCCCGCGACCTTGACGGTCTTGTCGATGCCCCCGGCGTGGAGCTGGAACACCGTGGTGGGGATGTCCATGACGAGGACCGGGAACTCCTCCTTGGACACGCCCAGCATGCCGTCGAAGATCGCGAAGTGCAGGAGGTCCTGGACCTGGGCTTCGGTGAGGCGGCTCTCGCGCAGCTCCTGCTGCGGGACGCCGTTCAGGCCGGCCTCCCCCTTCGCGGCGGGCACCTGCGCGACGATCACGCGACCGTCGCCGTAGAGCGTGAACGCGGGGACGCGGCTCATGACCGCCTCCATCATCATGAACCCGCCCTCCTCGCCGACCCGCAGGACGATGTCGGTGGCGCCGGTGGGATGGTCGATCGTGTCGGCATCCGCGTGGCTGGGCGCCCCGGTCGCGGCCGGTGAGGGAGCGGCCGCTGAGGGTGCGCCCGGCGCGACCGTTGCCGGAGCCCCCGAGCCGCCCCCGGTGCACGCCGCGAGGAGCGCGGCGAGGGCGAGCCCGGCTGCGAGGGGACGAACTGGTCGCGGGGCGTGGAGGGATCGAGTCGACATGGCAGCCCGACGCCGCGGCACGCCCCGCGGTTCCCGATCGCGCGAGCCCGTTCCCATCGAGCGTGCGTGCACGTTCCCTCGAGCGCGCGACGGCGTCCCCGTCGGCGGTCGTGCCACAATCGGTGCATGGCTCGAGACCTGCATCGACCGCTCCGCGAGGCGTGGATCGTCGACGCCGTGCGCACCCCCATCGGGCGCTACGGCGGGGCGCTCGCGACCGTCCGTCCCGACGACCTGGCCGCGGTCGTCCTGCGGGCCATCGTGGAGCGGACGGCCATCGATCCCGCGCTGGTCGAGGACGTGATCCTGGGCTGTGCGAACCAGGCGGGCGAGGACAACCGGAACGTCGCACGCATGGCGGCGCTGCTGGCAGGCCTGCCGGTCGAGGTGGCGGGCCAGACCGTCAACCGCCTGTGCGGCTCCGGCCTCCAGGCGATCACCGCGGCGGCGCACGCGATCGGGGCAGGCGACGGCGAGGTGTTCATCGCCGGTGGCGTCGAGTCGATGACCCGGGCGCCGTATGTGATGCTCAAGCCCGAGGCTGCCTGGGACCGCGGCGCGCGGACGATGGAGGACACGACGCTCGGCTGGCGGTTCGTCAACCCGAGGATGCAGGAGGCCTACCCGCCGATCTCGCTGGGCGAGACCGCGGAGTGTGTCGCCGACGAGTGGACCGTCTCGCGGGAGCGCCAGGACGCGTTCGCGCTCGAGAGCCAGCGGCGGGCCGCGGCGGCGATCGAGACGGGGCGGTTCGCGTCGCAGCTCGTGCCGGTGAGCGTCCCGGGTCGCAAGGGCGCCGTCACTGTGGTCGATCGGGATGAGCACCCCCGCGAGACCTCGCTCGAGGCGCTGGCGGCGCTCAAGCCCGCGTTCAGGGCCGGCGGCACGGTGACCGCGGGGAACTCGTCCGGGATCAACGACGGCGCCGCGGCGCTCCTGCTCGTCGAGGCGGATCGCGCGCGGGACCTCGGCCTGTCGCCCCTCGCGCGGGTGGTCGCCACCGCGGTCGCCGGCGTCCACCCCGACGTCATGGGGATCGGCCCGGTGCCCGCCGTGCGCAAGGTCCTGGCGCGCGCCGGGCTGGCGGCGGCGGACCTGGACGTCGTGGAGATCAACGAGGCGTTCGCCTCGCAGTCCGTCGCGTGCATGGACGAGCTGGGCCTGGCCCCGGCGCGCGTCAACCCCAACGGCGGCGCGATCGCGCTGGGCCATCCGCTCGGGGCGTCCGGCGCACGGCTGGTGACGATGCTCGTGCACGAGCTCGCGCGCACCGGAGGGCGCTACGGCCTCGCGACGATGTGCATCGGCGTGGGCCAGGGGATCGCCACCGTCGTCGAGCGCGTCGAGGGGTAGCTGGCGGCTCGCCTCCGCGTCGTCGGCGCTGGCCGCGGCGCCCGTGGATCGGCACGCGCCCGTGGGTCGGCACGCGCCCGTGGCTCGCCGGCGCCCCGGCGCCACGCGCCCGTCGCACGCCGGTTCCGGTGGATCGCCGGGCCCCAACCAGCGGGCGAAGCCCCCCGGTTGGAACACGACGCGTTCCCATTGGCCCCGGTCTCCGCCGCTGGACCACCGGGCGTTCCACGCGACCGCTGGAGCCGCCGGTTGGAACACCGGGCGTTCCAGCTGGCCCAGTTTCCGCCGGTTGGACCACCGGGCGTTCCACCCGACCGCTGGAGCCGCCGGTTGGAACGTCAGAAGACCCACGGGCGCGCGGAGATGGGCGACGCGGGAGGTGGGCGCACGTGCAGCCTCGCACGTACAGCCCCGCGCGTGCGGCCCGGCGCACGTCAGGCCGGCGAACACGAGGCCCCTGCACCGAGGAGCCCGGGCAGGCCCCGGCACGATTTCGCCGTGGGTGCTGGACGAAATCCGTTGACGTGCGTACGATCGGGGTGTTCGCGCCGGAGGGCGCAACCAGCGACCCCAAGGAGATCCCGCAATGCTTGAAGCCCAGCCGACGGTCGTCTCGCTCTCGAACGCTGCCGCGGCGAAGCTTGCCGAGCTGACGAAGGACGAGACCAGCCCTGACATCGGCCTGCGCGTCTACGTCTACTCGGGCGGCTGCTCGGGCTACCGCTACGGGATGATGCTCGAGGACCAGCCCACGGGCGACGACAGCGTCCTCCACGCCAACGGCGTGCGCGTCTACATCGACCAGAACAGCATCCCGCTCATCCAGGGCAGCGAGATCGACTATGTCGACACGCTCATGGGCGCCGGCTTCACGGTCAACAACCCCAACGCGGTCAGCGGCTGTGGCTGCGGCTCCAGCTTCCGGACGGCGGACGACGGCGGCGCGCCGAAGGGCTGCTCGCACTGACCCGCGGCGGGCCCGCGCCCGCTCCAACCGCGCCCGACACGAGCCGCCGGACTCCGGCGGCTCGCTCGATTCCCGGATCGTCGTAGGCTGGCGTCAGCATGCAGATCCCGCTGTTCCCCCTCCACACGGTGCTGTCCCCCGGCATCGCACTGCCGCTCCACATCTTCGAGGAGCGGTATCGCGTCATGGTCCGTCGCTGTCTCGACACCAGCACGCCCTTCGGCATCGTCCTGATCCGGCAGGGGAGCGAGGTCGCGCCACGCGACGGCACGGCCCAGGAGCTCTCGATCAGCGGCGTCGGCACGTTCGCCGAGATCCGCGAGGCCTCCAAGTACGTGGACGGCCGATGGGATCTGCTCACCGTCGGGACCGGGCGGTTCGTCGTGCGCCAGGTCATCGCGGACCAGGAGCCGTACCTCGTGGGCGAGGTCGAGGAGCTCGACGACCGCGTGGGCGACGAGGACGAGGCCGAGGCGCTCGTCGAGCGGGTGACTCGCCGGTTCGTCGACTACCTCCGCCTGCTCCAGCCCCGCGACGGCGAGGAGGTGGAGCCGATCGATGTCCAGGTCGAGGTCGAAGTGTCCGACACCGATGACGAGGCCGCGGCCGACGGCGACGTCGACGAGGGCGACGACGAAGCCGGGGTCGTTGCCATCGACGAGGCCGAGGTCGCCCCGGGCGGTGGGCCCGACGAGCTGGCGGCGGCGCTCCGCATCCCGGACGACCCCTCCCAGCTGTCGTTCCTGCTCGCCGGCATCGTCCAGGTGGAGCCCGAGACCCGCCAGCAGCTGCTCGAGGCTCCCTCCGCGGAGGCCCGCCTGCGCCGGCTGGACCAGCTCCTCGACGACGAGCTGCTCCTGCTGCGCAAGCGGCTGGCGCCCTTCCAGCCCAACCGCAGCGAGCTGCGAGCAAGCCTGAACTAGCCTCGGCGCTCGTGCGGCCCGTGACGGGCGTGGCCCCGGGTTGCCCGACACGGTGATCGCGGACCGGGGACGCTGCCGCGTTATGGCACCTGGGTCGGCGCCCGGGCGCCGCCCCTGGGTCGCCCCCCGCGTGCCGCACGTGGGTCTCCGCCTGTGCTCTCCCCTGGATCACCGCCCCCGGTGTCGCGCCTGGGTCGCCCGGCGTTCCACGTGGGGGCTGCAGGCGTCGTCTGGAACACCGCCCGTTCCAACCAGGGGGCGGATTCAACCGGTGTCCGCAACGAGCTCGGCGAATCGCTCGGATGGTTTCATGAATCCGAGGGTCTTGCGCGGGCGGTTGTTGAGGCTC